>JBLIRG010000079.1:0-13406 GCA_049472195.1 Thermoplasmatota archaeon | reverse complement strand
GAGCCTGGCAAGTGCCTCCTCCAGATCGGATCTCTCCACGTTTCCGAACGATATTCTGAAGAAGGGGGGATCGTCGAATCCGAAGGGGCCGCCCGGAACGGTCAGCACTGACGTCCCGTCGAGGATCCTTTTCACTACCCCCATGGAATCGATCCCGGTTCCACCGAGGAACCCGGGAAATGAATAGAACGCCCCGTCGGTCGAAGGGGCTGTCAGAACATCATTCATCCTATCGATGAAATCATTGACGAGGGATCGACTGCCGCCGAGATATTTGATCTGATCGTGAAGCGGATCGGGGTGCATTCGAAGCATATGGCAGGCAACCCGCTGCGATATCCTCGTCGGACATATAACGGCGGTATCCTGAACCTTCAGCAGACCGTCATGCATCCGCCGCGGGAAAAGCGCATAACCCACCCTCCATCCCGAGATGCCGTACGCCTTTGAAAGGGAGAAGAGGCTGACAACCGGCAGGTCGTCATCGAATAAGGAGGCGCCGCTGAAATGCTCGCCCTCGTAGACGAAATCCTCGTAGGTCTCGTCGGTGATCAGGAATATTCCACGCTCGGAGCACATATCGAATATCCGCCGTACATCGCCTTCGGTGTAAACGGCCCCGGTGGGATTGTTGGGGGAAACGAGGACCACGGCCCTGGTCCTCGGGGTAAACCTTTCCTCAATGAGATCCGGGACCGGGTGAAAAGATTCATCGGTCCTGACGTGAACCGCGTCGATCCCCAGGATGTCAAGGGCCATCCTGTGATTGAAGTAATATGGATCCAGGAGAACAACCTCGTCTCCGGGATCGCAGATCGTTGCGATGACCGAAAAGAATCCCATGTTGGCCCCGGGTGTGACCATCAGATTCAAGGCGGGATCGCAAACGGTACCGTATCTTCTTGACAGCCGTATACGGAGTTCATCCAGGAGGTCCTCGTCTCCACCGTCCGGCCCATACCGATGAGATCCCTTCAGATCATCGATCCCCCTCCTCACGGCATCCTCCGGGGGATCGAAGTAGGGGACTCCCTGCGACAGATCGATAACGTCCCTTCCCCGGGCAAGGGCCTTCACGCTCTGCATTATGGGGGGGTGGGTCATGGCCACCCTTCGGGACAGCGCCGGCCTTGACTTATTCTCCCTGGCAACCATGGATGCACATCCGTTTCATAATCTCTCGGTCAGGAGGTAGCCCTTCCATCTGAAAAGGCTTACCTTCCTTTTCCCGACCAGTTCGCTTTCGATACTCTTCCTGACATTCCAGTAATCCCCGGGATCCATCTCCCATCTTAGTGTTACCGATCCCGCCGATATGTCCTTGAGATCGGAGACAAGCGCCTCCTCCGTGGACCTGCCCAGAATCCTGTGGCCTTTCTTTAAAAACGGGGACCTGATCTCAACGTCCGTTATCAGGAGGGTTCTCCTTTTGTCCAAACCTATGACCGCCCCCTCGGATCCGAGATCCCTCATCAACATCGGGAGAAGGCCGGATTTCACCAGCGAGAGATCCACCTCGTAGGCGATCCCTCCCGGCAGGTTCTCCCCGTCGAAGTATTCGATAATCTCCCCGGTCCCTTCTATCCTTCCTCTCTCCGGAAGTACGACTGCCGATCTCTCCGATCTCTTGAGATCTCCCAGGTAGATATTCAGCCTGTTGATACGGCCGTCGATCGATATGAACTCCATCTCGCAGTCGAAGGGGATCCGATCTATTTGGATATGTGGAGGGATCTCGAAACAGAATCCTGACGCCCGGCTTCCGTATATTTCGACGATTCTCCGGGGATCGGGAAGAATCTCGTCGAAAGATCGCTCGGCCGATCCGGGCGGGCGGGCCGGATCGCTGAATATAGCGCACCCTTCGGGAATGGAGTTGACAAAATCATAGGAGAGGCAGTCCGCGGTGGATACCTCGATGTTATCCATTCCCATGGCTTTTGCGTTCATCCCGGTTATCAGCGTGTTTACCGGATCGATATCGTTGGCGATCACGGTATCGGAATGCTTCGCAAAAAAGAGAGCCTGACCGCCCTGGCCGCAGGTTATATCCGCGACCAGATCCCCCCTGATCCGTTCCGCACAGTGCTCCGCGGCGGCCTCCGGAGTTGCCCATCTGAGGCCCTCTGAAGTGAAGAAGAGCTCCTCTCCCCGGGAGAACTTCTCCTTCGATCTTTTCCTGGTCCTCACGATATCCATTACCAGATCGATCACGGGCTTGTCATCGAATACCTGCCTGACGGACCCGGCAGTTTTCTTCAGATCTCCTCCGGATGAAAATATCGAATACGCCCGGTTTACGGTCTCGGACAGTAGATCAGGGTCCGGTGAGCTTTCGGCTCCCGTCGTATGATCCGTTCTCGGATCCTCGGAATTTCGCTGCATTCTACGGATAATGGTAAAAGGATAAACTTTTTAAATAATGTGGGCGTAATGGCGATTCCTCCCCCCCAGGGGAGCATTCGCAAATTCGACGATGTCGGAGGAGTCAGTATGAAAAGGATGAAAAAAACTGATCCGGGCGTCGTCTCCCTCATAACGGACCTGAAAAACTGGTCCAGGGAGAACGAGGCGCCTATCTGGCGAGACATCGCGAAGCGCCTGGAAAGGCCTTCGAGGGTGTGGCCGGAAGTGAATATCTCGAGGATCTCGATGTACGTGAAGAAGGATGAGACCATCATCGTTCCCGGAAAGATCCTCGGAGCTGGAGACATAGATATCCCCGTAACCGTGGCCGCTTACAAGGCCTCGAAGCAGGCGGTGGAGAAGATCACCGGGGCGGGCGGATCCGTCATAACGATATCCGAGCTGGTTTCGAGAAATCCCAAGGGCACGGATGTCAGGATCATGGGGTGATTATTTGGTCATGGTAATCGATGCGTCCGGCCTGATAATCGGCAGGCTATCATCCCACGTGGCAAAGAGCCTACTCAAAGATGACAATCTCGAGGTTGCCATCATCAACTCTGAAAAGGCGATCGTGTCCGGGAACAGGAAGATGGTCATAGACGATTTCATCGCAAAGAGGGCTCTGAACCACCCGAGGAAGGGCCCGAACTATCCGAGAATGCCCGATATGATCCTGAAGAGGACCATCAGGGGAATGCTCCCTTACCAGAAACCGAGGGGAAGGGAAGCATACAAACGGGTGAAGACCTACATCGGAACCCCCAAGGAATTCGAGAAGAGCAAGCTGAGCAAGGTCCCGACCGCTGCGAACAAGGGACTCCACCAGTTCGTGACCCTGGAGGAGATCTCCAGGATCCTGGGAGCTAAGATCTGAAGGAGGAATGATAATGGGCAAGATAATCAACACATCCGGAAAGCGCAAGACAGCCATCGCAAGGGCGACTGTCAAAGCGGGAAAGGGACGGGTCAGGATCAACAAGGTGCCCGTCGAGCTCATCACCCCCGAGATCGCGAAGCTCAAGATGATGGAACCCCTCGTTCTGGCAAGGGAGAAGAGCGAGATCGTGGACATATACGTCAGCGTCAAGGGTGGCGGATTCATGGGCCAGGCCGATGCTGTCCGAACTGCAATTGCCAGGGGTCTGGTGGAGTACTTCTCCGACAAGGAACTGAAGGACCGGTATCTCTCATACGACAGGACCCTGCTCGTCAACGATCCAAGAAGGCATCTGCCTAAAAAACCTCTGGGCCGCGGTGCCAGAAAGAGGAGGCAGAAATCTTACCGCTGATCCGATGAGGAGATCGGCGCAGTGCGGGGATGCCCCGTTGCGGGGCATCCTGCCGTGTTTTTCCTATATTTCCCGTTTCTGTGAAAACGTTATATAGTGATGTATAAATTCAAGTAGAGGCCGATAGTGATTATCCGGTATTTTGGATGTTTCGGGGATCGTGATGAGGGAAGGATTTCTGCACACAGCACTCAGGAAGGCCCTGGAGAGGAAGCTTGCGAGGAAGCTGGAGGACCTTTCGGAGGACGATGTGGTCAAGTGGCGGTCGGGCATGTGGAGGATCGCCGAGGAGTTGATCGACCGGTACAGCGAGAAACTCATACACCACAGGAAGCTCATAATATCGCTTCTCAAGATATACACCCCCGAATCCATTAGCAGGGAGATGATCAAGAGAAAACCCGAGTTCGAGGGTTACTGGAAGGACGATATCTTCTACAAGCGCCTCTCCCAGGAAGTCGATACGATATCGGTTTTTCTTCTGGATAATGAGAAGGATGATCCATGAATCGGGCAAAATTAGAATAGTGGAGACTCCCATCCGGTTCCTGCACGCACGGTCAACCGCAGATTTTTGGAGTGGATTCCATGGAAAAGAAATTTCTGATCATCATCATCGTTGGGGTCGTTTTGGCAGTACTGGCGGGAGGGGGCATACTCGTATTTGCCATGAGTGGCGGGGAGGGGGGATCCGGGCCGGAGATCCCCGGGATATCGTCATTTCCGGAGCAGAGGATAAGCTTCTCCATTCCGGATGAAGGTTTGATGATTAATGACGGGTCCACCGTTTACTTTCCGATAGTGCCCAACGGGACCGACGTCATTCTCCTCAGCAATGTTCAGGCCGGGATCACGTGGAGCGACGATGAGGTCCCCCCGGCATGGAGGGTGACCTATCAGAACGAACCCGATACAATGACCATGAGGGTGGTGGTCATGTCAGAGAGCGGGGAGGAGAACGACACACTGGAGATGGAAAGCACCTCCGAGACCGGGGCCGTGAACATCATGTTCAACATGGCACAGAAAAACGGAGTTGTCAAGGGAGAGGGGGGGGCCAACTGGTCCTTCCCCGAGGCAGGTGAGACCTCCCTTTCCGGGAATGCCACATTCTACATCTCGGTGAGCTGCGAGGCCGGAATGATCAGATCGACGAGACCGGCCTTGCTCTTGTATACCGACCGTGGAGACGAGATCGGAATGGACGTCGAGATCACATACAGGCAGGTCCCCCTCGAGATCTATGAGTACTGGCAGAAGGAATCGGAGGCCGCTGCGGCTGAACAGTGGTGAATGGCGATGATAAGGAAGACCGCCCATGAGGTTCCTGCGACCGAGGTTATCATGGAGGGTGTGAAGAACACCTACATCCAGTGGCTCTATTCGAAGGAAGACGGCGCACCAAATTTCTCCATGAGAAGGTTCATTCTGAAAGCGGGTGGAAAAATACCCCTCCACGACCACCCCTGGGAGCACGAGATCTACATACTATCCGGATCGGCCAGGGTTTTCACGGATATCGAAGAGACGATTGTGAAGGAGGGAGACGTTCTCTTCGTTCCCGTGGATGAACCCCACGGCTACGAGAATACCGGAGGGGGGGATCTGATCTTCCTTTGCATGATCCCCAATAATGGGGATACCCGATGATCCTTTCCCAGGCATCGGAGTCGGCGTCATCGGATAACTGTTTATATATGGATCAATTCTAGATGATGATACGGAGACGAAAGGGGTGCCGTTCATGTCCGTCTACACCGGTGAGATATCATTCGATACGAAGGGAGAGGTGGATATCATCAACATCACCGATGATGTTGAACGAATTGTGGGAAAATCCGGTATTGCCGTGGGCCTGGTCAACTGCTTCGTCGGCGGAGCCACCGGGGCCGTATCCGTGATCGAGTACGAACCCGGGTTACTGGAGGATTTTCCGGAGATGCTTCAGAGGATCGCCCCGAAGAACATAGAATATGCCCATCATCGAACATGGGACGATGGGAACGGACATTCCCACGTCCGCGCAACGCTGATCGGTCCTGAGATCACGCTGCCGGTTCGGAAGGGTAAAATGATCAGGGGGACGTGGCAACAGGTTATCTTCATTGAGCTGGACGTCAGACACAGGAGCAGAACGATATACGTCACCGTTACCGGGGAATGATGTCCCCGGGGAATAACGAGGCGCATCATAGAAAGGCGATGTGCCCGCTCCGGCCTCTGACCCGTCCCCGGGGGTATGTACGATGCCCGGGTTGTCCTCAGCATCATCCCTTGACGTCACGTCTGAACGGTCAGCAGGGGACCCATAAAGACATCGATCGTATGTTCCCCCAGCCTTGCCAAGGCGGATCACTGATCACCGCCGTCTTCGATGGCCGGGGAGCGATCCATTGGGTTAACATGGATAAAAGCTTTTCCCATTTAAAATTAAAAAAAACCGCCCGGGAGACCTTGCCTGTCTGCCCGTGATTGATCGGTATTCGGCGTAAATTTATGTCCAGGTGGGGCAGTTTTTCAATAAATGCTAAATAACAAATACGGATAGGGAATGTGATTTCCCATGAGCCTCGATAGCATCAAGAACTTTTGGCGCAGGAACAAGAGGATCCTGTGGTTGATGATAGCCATAGTAGGCCTCATATTCATGATCCTGGGCATACTTGAACTGTTATTCCTTTTCGAGATCGAGCAGATTCCGGAGGAGATCGAACCCCCCGGAATGGACCAGGTTGGTTACGGATCCTGGTTCTTCGCCCTCATCGGAGGCATCGTCGCCATCGGCGGATGGCTATATTTTCACGACTACAATAAGAAGCACAAGAAGTTCGAGGAGCTTATGGAACCCGACTCCAAGGCTCACTTCCGGAGGAATATTGTTGAGATCGAGGAGTTGGCGGTCGATCTTGGACCACAATACGAGTCGCGGGTGATCGAGAAAAAAAATCAACTTAAGGTAAAAACGAGATAACCCTTAATAATCACCTCTTTCTTTTATATCCGGAGAAGTGAACAAATGGTTGCATATTGCTCGGACTGCAGAAGATATGTGAACCAGTACTGCGAGAGGTGCGCGGGCAACTTCGGTGTCAGCATCTGCGAGAGGTACGGATGCGGCGGCAGGATGCTCTGCCCGATTTGCGGGGGCAACAATTTAACCACAAAGAGAGAAGAGGCAGCCCCTTACGATTTCTCGAAGGAAAGACCGCTCAAATACAGGAACAAGGCGGCCTCCGATATCGAGGCGAGATATTTCGAGCAGAAACGTGCCGAATCCAAGGATACTGTCGTGAGTGGAAAGATACAGGATTCAAGCCGCCACTGTCCGCTGTGCGGCTATTCACTCATGGACGGATGGAAATTCTGCCCGGAGTGCGGTGTGTCGCTCCTGAAAAAATGAACGCATCTGTCTGGTTCGGACGGGGCTTTATCTGCTCTGCGTGAAAAACCGATTGCTCAGATTTCCTCTTGATCGGAAACGTCCGGTTTTTCCGCGGATTCGACATCGCCATCAGGTTCCGGGCCGCCTTCGGGAACAGCACATTCCTTATCCTCTTCTTCCAGATTCTGTATCACGGCGACGGCTCGAACCCTGTCCTCGTCGTTGAGCCTCATGACGATAACACCCTTACCAACGCGGTTCACGAGCCGGATGCACGAGAGCCCGGTCCTTATCATCATACCCTCCTGGGATATTAAGAGGATCTCGGAATCGGGCTTCTGGGTCATGACCTTTACAACTCTGCCGGTCTCTTCAATCGATTCCTTTCTGATATTTATGACACCGCCGGACCCTCTCCTGGTGAGGCGGTAGTTCTCCGCATATGCCCTCTTTCCGAACCCGTTCTCCGTGATGGTCAGGAGTTTAGGAATGGCGAGCTCCTCTCCCTCGAGCGGTTCGTCCTCCCCTTCCATGTAAACATCTCCGTTCTCCTCGTCGGTTTCCGTATCTCCCGACGGAGGGAGGATAGCGAGGGAAACGATCGTGTCGTTCTTGTTCTTCAGACGCATTCCGCGTACGCCGGTAGCGGTCCTTCCCATTGATCTGACATCCGATACCTTGAACCTGTTGGCCATTCCCATTGAGGTTGCAAGGACGGCCTCGCTATCCTCTTCCGTCAGCTGTGTCTCCACAAGCTCGTCGTCCTCGTTCAGATTGATTGCTCTGATCCCGGTTGATCTGGGTCTTGAATAGGCCTCGAGACTGGTTCTCTTCACGATACCCTTTTTAGTTGCGAAAAGGAGGTATTTGTCATCAGGGAAATCGGATACGTGAATATTGGATCTGACAATCTCCCCCTCCTCAAGATTGGGGAGAAGGTTGATTAGCGGCTTCCCCCGTGCCTGGCGTGAGCCGGCCGGAATATTGTAAGCCTTTATCCAGAATACCTTGCCGAATGATGTGAAGAAGAGTATGTAATCGTGGCTCGAACATACGAACATATCCACCACGAAGTCCTCCTCCTTCATTCCCATTCCCCTGAGGCCCTTGCCCCCCCGGTTCTGGGTTTTGTACGTATCGAGGTCCATTCTCTTAATGTATCCCGTATTCGTGATGGTGATAACAACGTCCCTCTTGATGATCAGATCCTCGAGATCTATCTCCTCTGCGTTCTCCTCGATGAATGTTCTTCTATCATCCCCGTACTTCTCTTTGATCTCGATCAGATCCTCTCTGATCATTGAATCGACCCTCTCGGGATTCGAGAGAATATCCTCGTAATCGGCAATGATCTCCCTGAGCTTGTCTCCTTCCTGCTTTATCGATTCGCTTTCCAGGGATGTCAGTTTCTGAAGCTTCATATCGAGGATCGCCTTGGCTTGGACCTCGGTCAGTCCAAACTGATCCATTAGGCCGGACAGGGCTTCCGAGGGATCCTTGGACCCCCGGATGAGCTTTATCACCGCATCGATGTTGTCAATGGCGATTATCAGGCCCTCTATGATGTGAAGCCTTTCCCTGGCTTTCCTCAGGTCATGGGTCACCCTTCTCCTGACGACCTCCCGCCTGTGTTTAACATATACCTGGAGCATCTCCTTCAGAGTGAGTATCTTCGGCTGGCCGTCCACAAGAGCGAGGTTGATGACCCCGAAGGTGGACTGCATGTCCGAATGCGTGTAGAGTTTGTTCAGAACGACCTCGGGAACGGCGTCCCGTTTCAGTTCGAACACGACCCTGGTACCGTCCTTGTCGCTCTCGTCCCTGATGTCGGCGATCCCCTCGAATACCTTGGCCTTTACAAGTTCAGCTATCTTCTGGAGCATTGTCGATTTGTTGACCATGTAGGGTATCTCGGTGATGACTATCTTGGACCGCTCGCCATCTCCTCCCTCGATTTCAGCCTTCGCCCTTATCGTTATCTTGCCCCGGCCCGTGGTGTATGCGAGGTATACTCCGTTCTTTCCGTATATGATGCCCCCCGTGGGAAAATCAGGGGCCCTGATGTACTCCATGAGATCGATGATGTCTATGTCTGGATCGTCCAGAAGAGCGATCAGGCCGTCAACGATCTCGTTTAGATTATGGGGCGGCATGTTGGTTGCCATCCCCACCGCGATGCCGGAGGTCCCGTTCAGCAGCAGATTCGGAATTCTTGCGGGCATTACGGTCGGTTCCTGAAGGGATCCGTCATAATTTGGCACGAAATCAACTGTCTCCCGATCTATATGCGTCAGCATCTCCATGGCTATCCTGGTGGTTCGGGACTCCGTGTAACGCATGGCGGCAGCGGAATCTCCGTCTATGGAGCCGAAATTGCCCTGACCGTCTACAAGAGGGTATCTAAGGGAGAAGTCCTGGGCCATCCTCACCATCGCGTCGTATACCGCACTGTCTCCGTGCGGATGGTATTTACCGAGAACATCTCCCACGATCCTTGCCGACTTCTTGTATGGCTTGCCATGGACCATGCCTCCTTCGTTCATGGCATGAAGGATCCTTCGGTGAACCGGCTTCAAACCATCCCTGGCATCGGGCAGCGCCCTTCCGACAATGACTGACATGGAGTAATTGAGATACGAATTTCTCATCTCGTCGACGAGCTCCTTCTCCCTTACCCCTCCCTTCTCTATCTTTTCCACCGGAGCGGCCTCTTCCTGAACGCCATCCTCAGATGTCAAGATCGGTCACCTCCTTGGCATGGGTCTCGATGAATTCCTTTCTAGGCTGGACCTGGTCCCCCATGAGGATTGTGAACATCTCATCAGCTTCAAGCGCATCCTGAACCGTCACCTTTAGAAGAGTCCTGGATTCCGGATCCATGGTGGTTTCCCAGAGCTGTCCGGGATTCATCTCTCCTAGACCTTTGTATCTCTGGACGGACGCTCCCGTTTTGAACTCGTTGAGAAGCTCGTCCTTCCTGCTTTCCGTGAAACAGTAGAACTCCTGTTTTCCCCTCTTTACCCGATAGAGGGGAGGCTGGGCTATATACAGATGCCCCCCTGCTATCATCTCCGGCATATACCTGTAGAAGAAGGTGAGAAGAAGTGTCCTGATGTGGGCGCCGTCGACATCGGCATCGGTCATTATGATTATCTTGTTATACCGCAGGTTGTCAATATCGAAATCGTCCCCGATACCGCACCCGAGGGCGGTTATCATGGACCTTATCTCGTTGTTTGAAAGGACCTTGTCCAGCCTTGATTTCTCCACGTTGAGAATCTTGCCCCTGAGGGGAAGTATTGCCTGGAAGGCCCTGTCCCGGCCCTGCTTGGCGGAACCTCCGGCCGAATCACCCTCCACGATGTACAGCTCCGATATGTTCGGATCCCTTGACTGGCAGTCGGCGAGCTTGCCTGGAAGGCCCGATCCCTCGAGAAGTCCCTTTCTCCTGGTCAGCTCCCTCGCCTTCCTCGCGGCTTCCCTGGCCTGGGATGCCTGAAGCGCCTTCTGGACAATTTTCTCGGCCTCCCTGGGATGCTCGTCCAGATATTCCCTGAGCTTCTCATTCAAGAAATTCTCCACATATCCTCTCACCTCGGAGTTGCCGAGCTTCGTCTTGGTCTGACCCTCGAACTGGGGTTCGGGCACCTTGACGGAGATCACGCAGGAGATGCCCTCCCTGATATCCTCGCCCTGCAGCTGCTGGTCCTTCTTGAATATTTCCTCCTTCTTTCCGTAATCGTTGAATGATCTGGTAAGGGCCGATCGGAAGCCTGACAGATGCGTCCCGCCCTCTGATGTGTTTATGTTGTTCGCATATGTGAAGATAATCTCATTGTAGCTGTCGGTCCACTCCATGGCTATGTCGATGGCCACTCCCTCCCTCTGCCCGCTGAAGAATATCGGTGAATCTAAGATGCTAGATCGATTTCGGTCAATATACTGGATGAATGAGATCAAACCGCCCTCGTAATGGAACAGCTCCTCCCTGCCGCTTTCATCCTCTATGAGGGTTATCCTTACTCCCTGGTTGAGAAACGCAAGCTCCCTGATACGATGGACGAGAACGTCGAACTTGAACTCGAGCGTCGAGAATATTTTCGAATCGGGCATGAACCTAACGCTTGTCCCGGCCGTATCTTTCGAGGCGTCTCCAATGATCTCAAGGGCGGAAACGGCAATCCCCCTCTCGTACCTCTGTCGATGGTCCTTGCCATCCCTGGTAACGGTAACCTCCAGCCATTCGGACAAGGCGTTTACCACGGAAACACCCACCCCGTGGAGGCCGCCCGATACCTTGTATGCATCCTTCTTGAACTTTCCTCCCGCGTGTAGTCTCGTCATGACTATCTCGACCGCCGGAACGCCGTAAACAGGATGAGGTTTGATAGGGATGCCCCTTCCATCGTCACTTACGCTGACCGATCCGTCCGTATGAAGAATGACCGTGATGTTCTCGCAGAATCCTGCCATCGCCTCGTCTATCGAATTGTCTACCACCTCGTAAACGAGGTGATGCAGACCGTAAGTGTCCGTAGACCCGATATACATCGCTGGCCTGATCCTCACTCCCTCCAGGCCTTCAAGTACCTCGATAGATGACGAGTCGTAATCGGACGAACCATTACTGCCTTTGTTGTTCCGGTGGATATTATCCATGAAAAAACCCCTGATCGCATATGAGGGCGCCATAATGCATGATATCATGTGACTGGTTTGTGCATCCCACGTCCTTTTTTTCTAAACGATGGCCAATGGATTGAATCTATATAAATTGTTCGCGTGCGCGCGTGCGCGCGCGCGTTACATATATTCTCCGGAAATATTACTCGATGGATGGTTCTGCCCTATTTATCGAATTTCGATTGAGATCAGGAGGCTCAGTGTGATTTTTCCAAATCTGCTTCCGGATGACTATGGACAGTTGCTCAAATGATCATTAAGTTAATATATCGTATCATAATCAACCACCCGAGGGCCTGAAATGAGGTATCTTAAACTGCCCATGAAACATCGAAAGGAGTTCCTAAGCGCCATGAAAAAATATGGAACCCTGTACGGCCCCGTGAGGATCTCCGAATCGTCCTATGATTTCAGAGAGATCTCGGAAGTCGAGGCGATCGATCTGGATTACACGAGGACGATCCTCCCGCCCAGGAAATATTTTTTTCCCCCCAGGGAGGACCTGTTCACGTTTGACAAGGAGGACTGCAGGCTGATCGATGCATACGAGGACGAGGGATCATTCGTCCTTTTCGGCGTCCATTCATGCGATATCATAGGTCTTCGAATCCTGGATTCCCGTTTCGTCGACGACCAGCCGGATCCATATTACTTGAAACGGAGAGAAAACGGTATAATCATCGGAATTGACTGCGAACCCGACGAATTCTGTTTCTGCAACCTTCGGGACTCCGATTTCGCGGAAAAGGGATTCGATCTTTTCCTACACGAGATCGATGACGGTTATCTGATTCGGGTAGGCAGTGTCAAGGGACACAAGATCATCGACGGAAATATCGAAATATTCACGGAGATCGGATCCGAAGATATCGTCAGCATGACAAACCGAGAGAAGATTAGGGATTCGAAATTCACCAGATACGAGAACTGGGACAACATCAGGTATATGCTCGATCTGAAGGACGGGCACCCCATGTGGGAGAGGGAGAGCGAAAAATGCATCAGCTGCGGAAACTGCACGCTCACCTGCCCCACATGCAGATGTTACGATGTTCAGGACGTGCCGGAACTGGACGGAAACGGGGGGCGGAGGATCAGGTTCTGGGATTCCTGTCAATACAGGGAGCACGGACTTGTGGCCGGCGGCCACAACTTCAGGGAAACCAAGATCGAGCGGTTCAAGAACAGGTACCACTGCAAGAACGCTTACTGTGAAAAGGAAACGGAATCCTACTGCGTCGGATGCGGTAGGTGCACGCAGTTCTGTCCGACGGGGATCAATTTCAGGAAGAACCTGATGGAGATCAGGGGGGATATTCCGTGAGCGGTGAATCCAACATATACAACACCCATGCCTGCAGAATTCTGAGGGTCTACGATCTATCCGATATGGAGAAGCTTTTCCTGTTTCGTTTCGTCGATCCCACCATAGGACAGGACTGGAGATTCTGGCCCGGGACCTTCGTTGAGTTATCGCTACCGGGTGTGGGAGAGGTCCCGATTTCAATATGCTCGTCATCGATGAGGATCGGGTTCTTCGAGCTTTGCATAAGAAAAGCGGGAAGGGTCACTGAAAAGATCCACGAGCTTTCGCCGGGGGATACCCTCGGCATTCGGGGGCCATACGGAAACGGATTTCCCAT
>JBLIRG010000078.1:0-13503 GCA_049472195.1 Thermoplasmatota archaeon | reverse complement strand
GTTCGGTGCCGCCCAGGCCGCGGCCGAGCTCCATCCGTACGAAGCCGCCGCAACCGGTTACTTCCGGGACCGCGACTCCCTTCCGGGAGCGTTCCGTCTCTACCAGATGGAGCAGGAGGGCCGTTTATGGGGGGCGGGGCCCGCGGGGGGGGCGGGGGGCTGATCGTCCCCGGCGTGGAAGCCGGTTGAGGACGAGGGGCAGCTTCGGGAACCGGGGGTCTTATCATCCCTGGGGGTATTGATCGGGATTGATCCTGCGCTAATTGGGCTGGAACGTGCGAGTCTCTTTCCCTTCTAATTCTGACCGTAATTATGATCCCGGCAACGATCACCGCCGCCAGGATCAGAAGTACAAGAACAATAATTGTAACGGTCAATGCGGTGTTATCATCCCGGCCCGAAGCAACACCGCTGTCACCACCGACCACCATTACCGACATGTAGGCCTGAGATACGGCACCGTCGTCATCGAAAACATCCAGTTTCACGGTATAATTTCCCGGAGCAGTGTAGGTATGGTTTGTCCTCATGCCGGTACCCGTGCTCTCGTCACCGAAATCCCACCTGTACGTAAGGTACGGTATATCCGACGGAGTGTCCCACGATGCTCCGGCGTCGAAGGAAACCTTCTCCCCGACCTTCACATCGATCGATCCGGCGGTGAAGTCGGCGGTGGGGGGCACATTGTCAACTATCAGGTTCCGCGTCTTCTCCGTCTCGTCATCACCATCCGAGATGATCATCCTGACCCGGAAGGATCCCTTTCTCACATAGGTATGATTGACGGACATGCCAGATTTTTCCCCGGACCCGTCCCCGAAGTTCCATCTCACTGTGAGGTTTAAAAGATCCAGGGTTTCATCCGACAGATCAACCGCGCGGAAATATACCGGCTGATCCTCCGTCAATCTTCCCGAAGGGATCTCAACCTGCATGGAACCCTCCGGAGGCCGGTTGACGACCATGATCGTCGTCAGCGTCGAATCGCTGTCGCCGTCGTCGTCGAATACGGTCACGGTAACCGAATAGGTTCCGGATGATCGATAGTATACCTCGATGGAGTCCGTTCCCTCGAATACCCTCCCGTCTCCGAGATCATAGGAATACCGGAGGGAATCCGAGTCGGATATCGTGTCCGATGCCGAGGCCTCGATGGTGAAGGACTGGTCCTCGTATACCTCCGGAAGCGGATCGATCGAGCCGATCAGAGGCGGCACATTAGAGACCTCGACCCGGAAGGATGCATTGCCGACACCTTCGTCGTCATCGATCACCGTGCAGACCGCATAATAGGTCCCCTGGCGTTCATAGGTGTGGTACACGTCCGGGGAAGCATACCATTCCGTGACATTTCCGTCGCCGAAATCCCATCTATATCTCAACCCGGGGAGATCCGATGCTGTGTCCCCTCCGTCAACCCACCCGTCCATGTCCAGTTCGTGATCCTCATCAACCTCTATCTTCGCGGTTTTGTATCTCACATCGAGATACGGGACCGGATTTTCTATCATTACCGATCCGCGTATCTCTGAAATCCCATCGTAGCCGTCCCTGATCCTCGCGGATATGTTGTGAATACCGGTTTCTGCAAATGATCTCCGGACGTATGCTGCGCTCTCCCATGTTCCGTAGGTGATCCCCCCGTCGAAGGACCACTGAACCATATGTTCGGTATCATCGGAAGGGGTGTCGAATATCAACGCGTTCAATCTGACGATCTCATCCTCATAATATGAAGTGGTGTTCCCGCCCTCCGGTTCGATATATCCCCATGGAGGGACGTTCGATATCCTAATGATGTAGCTGATGTTGTTCCAGAGATCCCCGTCCGTAACGTTAAGGCTGAAAATCGATTCGACGGGGGTTGTATAGATATGGGATCCCGCCAACTTCCCAACACCGTCCGTAAATGTACCGTCACCCCATGAAACCCTCCAGGTCATGTTCTTCATATCCGACGGGGAATCCGAGACCGAAAATGCGCTCAGATCCGCCGTATCGTCCACGTAGCCGGTTAGCTCACTGACAAAGGGTCCGGTTACCGCAGGCGGAACGTTTGCGGGATCCACCTTGATATGTGCGGCTTCGCGACCCAATCCGTTGGAATTCTCGACCAGGCATCTGACGAACCTGAGGCCGCTATGGTAGACCATGAATTCGATGTGATTATCCGTGGTGACTTTATCGAAATGGTTGTCGGAATCCAGGTCCCAGAGATACCTGGATATGGTTCCCGAACCCGGAACCGCGTCCACTGTTATCTTTGTCAGATTGTCCTCCCAGAGGGGATCGGTCACCGACACGCTGTTTATTTCCGGGAACGATTCAGCCGGATAATCTACTGTAATGGTGGTGTTCAGCTCCTCGATGTCAACGTATTGAACCCCCCCGTCCGGCCAGTAGACGGTCATCTTGTAGGAGTCGTAATTCTCGGGGGCTACCTCCGTTCCGAATCCGAAATGAAGGATAGGGGAAGATTGATGGGCATGGCCCGTCCCCGCCCTCACTTCGCGGGTCATCAGGTGGTTGACCGGAGCCGATACTGGGACCGGTATGGATACCCTGGCCCCTATCGCATCGGGATTTCCCTCGGGGCCGTTCAGGTCCACTCTCAGCCATTTGTTTCCGTTAGATCCCTGATTCTCGAACAATCTCAATCGGTATCCCGTCCATACTCCCCCGGAGGAATCCCACGTGTCGCCCCCGCCGGTGATGAGATCCAGGTCCCCGTCGTTGTCGTAGTCCAGGAATAGGTTCGCGTAGGTATTGGCTCCGACGATCCCCAGGTTGTCAGTGACATCCTCGAAAACGGTCCCGTTCGGCACGTCCGATCCGACGTTGGTTCCCAGATTTCTGAAGAGATGAGGGGTCGTGTACGGGAGATCCCCGTACACCTGCGGGATGTAGATGTCCTCCCAGCCGTCGTTATCGAAGTCCCCTACGGTCACTCCTGAAAATGTCTGGTCACCTCGATAGGTTCCCTGTCCTCCGACGGGCCATATGGGGATCCCTGATGTGTTCCTGTAATCGGTGAATGTGTGGTACGGGGCGCCGTCGTTTATGTAGAGGTTGCCGTCGTCGCATACATATCCCCTGATGTCGTACCAGGACCCGATATATCCCACGTACTTGTGGACAAAGTCCGAGGTCCAAAGATCCAGGTTCCCGTCTCTGTTGAAATCCGCCCATGAGGAGCCTATGGTATGTCCGTTCGTCGGGCCCCACATGGTCTTTCCGTACAACTGGCCCGCAGTGGTGTCGCGGTACCAGGTCTCATCGTGGGTCCCGGAACAGTTCCTTTCGATCCCTTCCTCGGAAAAAGTGCCGTCACCGTGATTCACGAAAAGGTGGTTCTCTCTGATCCGATAATGGGATACGTACAGATCGTCCAGTCCGTCGTTGTCGAAATCACCCCACGTAGTACCCCTAGCATACATATTCTCCCCCGACATGCCAGCCTGGGACGTCACGTCGGTGAATGAAACACCATTCTCGTTCCTGAGCATGTAATCCTGATAATACACCGGATCGCCGTCGTTCCAGTCCTCCCCGCTCCCCACATATATGTCAAGATCTCCGTCACCGTCGTAATCGGACCATGCATTTCCCGTGTTGGGTCCAACGTTCTTCCAGGTTCCGAACACATCGGCCGATACGTCCGATAGCTCGAACCCGGGCGGGCCTCGGTTTTCCCACAATCTGTCGGCCGTATCCTTTCTGCATCCCTGGTAGAGATCCAGGTCGCCGTCACCGTCGTAATCGGCCCAAACGCCGTTGACCGAACCGGCTGTGGAGGATTGAAAGACGTTCGATTGGAGGGAGTAATTGTAATCAGGAGGCCCCGAGTTCCTGTACAATCTGTATCCGTTGACGAGGATATCCGAATACCCGTCACCGTTCCAGTCTCCTGCGGATATGAAGTTCGGGGTCGAGGTGTCATCGAACCTTTCAGATGCAACGTCGATGAAAATTCCATCCGAAAGCACCCCTCCTGAGATTTTTTCGTCATATCCGGAAATATCATACAAGGGAACCGTAACGAAAAAGGCTGATAAGCAGATGACGATAACGGATTCATATCTCAATTCCCTCACCTGATCCGGGAGAATAATCCGTTTCGGATAATAAAAACTTCAGGTGATCATATCACAATGGTTCAGGGATTGATCAAGCCCGTGCTCCTGCAGTGAGGGCATTCCACCTCGAAATCGGATCCCTCGTCTATCACTGATTTCCTTACCTTCTTGCGGAAGGTCTCCCCGCAGTTCGGACATTCGAGGATCACCTTTATCATCCTCTCGGGACCTTTCCACGGCTTGGGCGGAAGTGCTTTGATCACCTCGCTCTCGATCACCGCCTCCTTGACGGGGACCAGATCGAGGACCTTTGCAATGGAAACGGATTCGCTCTTCCGATCCTGATCCTCCTCGGGCGTCTGGATCATCATGAATCTCATATCATGTTCTATCCCGGCGGCCGCAAGTCGTTTTTCCAGCTTCTTCCTCGATCTCTTCCTCATCACGGTCATCAGGTAGACGATGATTATTATTCCCACAGCCAGAATACCCATGATTATCCCGAAGTTGACCAACTCCTCCGTTTTCATTCCTATGAGGGGATCGTTGGACGACGATCCTTCCACATCGACCGTTATCTGTTTCTGATCCGTCAATCCCCACTCGTCCCTGACCTCAAGGATGACAACGAGATCGTTGCCGGCCACATCGGCGGTCCAGGTGACGTTCTCTCCCAGCCTCGGATTCTGGTTCGGCATGATCCATTTGTAGGTCAGGCTGTCATCGTCCGGATCATATGATTCCGATGCGGAAAATATGAAATCCTCGCCTATCTTTCTCTTCTCATTCCCACCGACAACCGTGATAACAGCGACGGGTTTCGAATTACCGCCGGTTCTCGTGGGCTGGATCTGAATGGGCAGGACCTCATACCACTCGTTCCCGGAGAGATCGGCCGCGGTCAGGATCACCCAGTAACGGGTTCTGGGATCGAGTCCGGTTATTATCATAGATGTGACTTCCCTGTCCGTTACCACGTCGAAGATGGAAAGTTCCGAAACATTGGTGTAGGAGTATTCCTCGAGATATATCCTGTATTCCATGAAATCCTTCTCGGAGGCCATGTACCACACGATCTCTATCTCGCCCTCGTCAATGACGGAATAATCGAATCCCTGAATAGGGGCCGGGGGATCCACATCCACCGATGTGCCGCCGTGGGAGACGATGGATATATCATCCAGCATCCACCCTCTGCCGGATCCCTCGGAACCGGACCCGGCCGTGAACCTTATCTTCGTCATGGTCCCGACAACATCGGAGAGGTCGAAGGTTGACAATTTCCACCCGCTCGATCCGGTAAATGCCCATTTATTCGAAATCTCTCCTGCGGAGGACGACAACCTCTCGTCATATCCTCCCTCGGGATGGACCAGAATCCAGCTGCCGGAGCTATCCATCACCTCGAAGATCCCCCCGCAGGATCCTCCGCCTCCGCTAAAATCGTAGATGTGGTAGATGCTTAACGAAGCATCAAGATATGTTGTGAGGTTTATCCAATCCGATTCCATGGTGGAAAAGGCTTCACCTACGAACCCCGAGGAGCCGTCCGGACCCTCCTGGGATGAACCGAACGAGAAGAGATCTCCGGACGACGGGGCGTGATTGTCGCCTTCCGGCGTTACCGCCCTCCAAGAATAATTGCCCGTGGATGACACCGACCACTCTGAGAATCCCCTGGATCCGTCATCGAGGAAAAACGGGTCAACGACCATCACGCTCCTCTCGCACCTATCCTCCAGAATGCCTCCGACATATAACGATATGCTTACATCGAAAATTCCAGTTTCCAGAGTGTACCACGGTATCTTCTCCACCGTGAGCTCCCCGTCCGAAACTGGATACTGCCTGTTCATGACCTCTGCCTGATCCTGATCGAGAACCAGGAATTCCACGTACGAATCATCTGGAACCGTCAGACCGAGGTTCGAGACGGCAGCGGTAAAGAAGGACCTTTCGTCGAACGGGATCAGGGTCGGGATGAAGCAATAATCCATCCGTATCAGGACATCCTGCTTTCTCTCCGCCTCGATCCTGCATGCGTCTATGTAGAATCCGTTATCCGTGTAGCCGTCGTCGTAGTCTTTTATGTGGATCCTCGTAAACGCGAATCCCCCGATAAATGGAGTCAGATCAATCTCGGCCCCTGTCCAATCATCCGTGGCCGTCGAGTTGTAGGTCCAGACGCTCACCCAGCTGGAGTTATCGCCGGAAACCTCGATATGACACTCATCCCCGGCAAACTGCTGTCCGGCCTCGTCCGCCTCTATCGGGAACGAGTATACCATATCCGCCCAGTACAGAAACCTCAGGGAGGCGGTCAGATGTGGTGAAAGATCAACGGGGGGAAACAGGAGATATGCATCGGTTCCGTTCTCGTAGGATCCGTTGAGAACCGTACCCCACATACTTGATCCCTCCCCTGCGCTGTCCGGTCCCGGATTATCGTCATTGGTGGTGTTGATGACACCCCACTCCCAGGGATCGTTAACTCCGAAATGGATAAGTGACGCGTCATCATCCTCGAAATCAAAATAGAACAGGGATTCAGAGTCACCCGCACCTACGCTCTGGGAACTGCTCCGGGGAATGGAGATGACCAGAATTGCGGATAATGATAGAATTGATATGATTCCGATAATTGGTTTTGTGTATCTCATCCTGCGGCCAGAAGCTCAATAACGGGTGAGGATAAATATGTTATGGGAGTATCAGCCCTGCACTTTTATCGATGATCCGCATGAGGTCACATATGGATCTGGGGGGGTTTTACTTATCATACATGAATTTTAAAGCATCCAGTCGCTTCCTTCTTTAAATACTCAAATCTGGTAGAGCACACCCAGCCTCAAGGGGGTGTGGGGGTTCAAATTTCGAATGAGGAATATTTCCTCCGCGTTCGATCTTTCATTAAGTTGCGCTTGAAGCTTGACCTATGTGCAGGACCGGGAGCATCAATCGGATAGAATTCGGCTCAAAGCCGCCTCGAGCCTGGCAACCCCGGACGTTGCGGGAGCGTTCAGAAAGATATCCGTAATGGTCGATGTATACTGACTCGGCCGGGAATTGATCTCGATGATCACACCTCCGGCTCTTTTGGTTTCCATGGGAAGGGCTGCCGCCGGATATACGATCCCCGAAGTGCCTATTACGATCATCGCTCCCGTCGAGGAGGCGGCCCGAACGGATCTTCCGAACACGTCATCCGGGAGACCTTCCCCGAAGAACACTATATCCGGTCTTTTCCATCCCCCGCAGCCGCACCTAGGTGAAAATTCGTTCCACATCTCGGGAGCCAGATCCTCTCTCTTTCCGCATTTCATGCAGAATATCTTCCGGACGTTCCCGTGGATCTCCAGCACATCCCTGGATCCCGCCGCCAGGTGCAGTCCGTCCACGTTCTGGGTTATGACGGGGCCTACCCATCCCCTATCCTCCATTTCCGCCAGGAGTCTGTGGGCGATATTGGGTTCGGCCCCTGCAGACGTGCTTATGATATCATTCAAAAGGATCCACGCCTTTTCCGGGTCGGTTGAAAGGGTATCGATGTGGCCGTATTCCATCGGGTCGTACTTCTCCCACAAACCTCCCGGTCCGCGGAAAGGCGGTATGTTGGATTCCACGGACATGCCCGCCCCGGTCAATACCACGGCGGGGAGTCGATCCTTGATCAGAATCGCCGCCTGTTCCGCTCTATTACCAAGGTCATCCATATCAAACACCGGCATCAGCACTCATAGGGTTCATCATCTTTCAGCCACCCTTGTTATCATCATCTGCCGATAAGGATATCTGCATTCGGATTAACAAAATTATCCCGAATAAGCGGTTCCGTACACCATAACCGACACGAGAAGCTCCTTCTGCTGTGGATTGTTCCTTTTCAGACTGGCAAACTGATACCTTATGTTCCCCAGCTCGGTATAGCCCATCGAAACGGCTTTCTCGGCAGTCCTCATGAGTGCTTCCCTTCGAGCCCTCTCGATAACGGGTTCGAGGGAGCCCATCCTTCCTCCCACCACCTGCCTCCACCTGGCGAGCCATGTCTTGAACCTGTCGGCGCCTATTACCACCGATCCCGATACGCACTGCATTCTCCTCACGTTCGGAGTAACGGGCGTTTTGCGGTTGTGAATGAGTATCCTGCCGCGAAGTCCCTCTTCCCTCTTCTTCAGGTCCCTGAGATGCTTCCTCTCGATGATCTGCCCCGTGAAGATCGGGACTATGAACAGCAGCAGTGAGAATATCAGCATGCAGGCGTACAAGAACAGTTCGAACAGTTCAAAGTACATCGGTTCACCCTCACTCGACGACCACGGCCGTTCCGTAGGCGTAAACCTCGGCCGCACCCTGCATGAGGGACGCCGTTGACAGCCTCACGTTCACAACTGCGTTCGCGCCCATCCTGGCGGCGTTATCGAGCATCCTTTTGGTGGCCTCGTCCCGCGCCTCTTCCATCATCTCAGTATACCATGTCAGTTCACCGCCAACTATGTTCTTGAAACCGCTGAGAAAGTCCTTTCCTATGTGCTTCGCCCTGATCGTGCTCCCGGCGGCAACTCCGAGGACCCTCACGATCCTTCTGCCGGGAATTTCCTCCGTTGTTACGAATATCATCCTCATACCTCTGTCAAACAGCCAAAGACTATCGGGAAATCCTGTATTAATCATTTTCCGATGTAGGATGAGAAAAATTCGATCGATGAAAATCACAAGTCCTTATTTTATATATGGAAAAAGCGATCATATTAACGGGGGATGATTTTTATGAAGCGGGAAGAATACATCTATTACGCGTTCATGAAAAGGGCTACGCAGGACAAATATATTTCACTGGACGAGAGCGGTTTGATATTGATCCTGGAGGATAACCTCGGGTTGTCAGACGATAAGATGGACGAGATCATGGGAATGATCGAGGAAGGGATCGAACCCGATCTCACCCAGGAAGAAATTGATGAGATAATTGATGACATGTCAAATCATCCTTACGAGGTGAAGATATACGGCAAGATCCTCAAGGAGGCGGTCATGGATGAGACGATCGGAAAGGATGAGTTCTCCCTGATGGCGGTACTGACCGACCTTCTGAAGATCTCAAAGCACGAGAGGAAGGAAATATACGACCATATAAAGAAGGACATCAAGCGGGAAAGTTTCGAGGAAGACCACCCCTCGATGATCGAGAGGGCAAGGAGCTTCCTCGGTCTTAAATAAACGGCGAACAATACCGTTTTCCGGGTGGACCTGATTTGGCCGATTCCAACGAACCCGGGACGGATCCCGTTGATGAGATCAAGGCGATCTACTGCGATATCAGGGAGGATATCCAGGAGAGGATCGGCGAATTCCGAAACATCTGGGAAACCCGGGATCGGGAGAAGATACTTCTGGAACTTCTATTCTGCATCCTCACCCCGCAGTCAAAGGCCAGGGTCTGCTGGGGCGCCGTCGAGGATATGTCATGCAGGGATCTGATATTCAGGGGAGATTACGATCAGGTCCTCGATGCCGTTGGTATGGTTCGTTTCAAGTACAGGAAGGCCGGATACATCATCGAGGCAAGGGACCGCTTCATCGAAAACGGAAGAATAACCGTGGTGGAAAAGCTCGAGGAGTTCGATACACCTTTCTTTGCCAGGGATTGGCTTGTCGAGAATATCAAGGGCTACGGTTACAAGGAAGCCAGCCACTTCCTCAGAAACATAGGCCTGGGCGAGGATCTGGCAATACTTGATCGGCATATACTCAAGAACCTTGCCAGGGCAGGGATAATAGATTCCGTTCCGTCATCGATCACACCCCGGAAATACCTCGAGATGGAGATGGAGATGAAAAGGTTTTCAAAAGAACTGGACATACCCCTGTCCCATCTCGATCTCGTCCTGTGGTACCGTGAGGCGGGAGAGATATTCAAGTAGGTGATCATATTGGAGGATAGAAAAGCCGTTTTTGACGACCTCGGGGACCAGATCGGGATCATCCTGGGTTCCGATCTCGACAGGGATCGGAAGCTCCAGGATATCTGCGAGCTTCTGGAGAGGGAGGTTCCCCATTACGGATGGGTGGGTTTCTATCTCGTGGATCCCGATGCGGACGATGAACTGATGCTGGGCCCCTACGTCGGAGCTCCCACGGATCATTTGAGGATCCCCTTCGGGGAAGGGATCTGCGGACGGGTGGCCGATACCCTTGAAACCCTCGTGATCCAGGATGTCTCCAAGGAGACCAACTACCTCTCCTGCAGTCCTTTTGTTAAATCCGAGGTGGTGATCCCGATATTCAGGGGATCGGAATTCGTCGGCGAGCTGGACATCGACTCCCATGATCTCGGACCGTTCACCGATGAGGACAGGGAATTCCTTGAGGAGATCTGCGAACTGATCTCCGATCTCTTCTAAAATCGAAAAACGCCTCACTCCTCATCGCCGGGATCATCGTCGGCGATGAATCGACCCGCCATCCGGCGGATCTTTCGATACTTGTCATCTTCGTATCCGGGGATCTTCCATGAGACGTTCATTTCTCTCATTGCATACGTTGTCTCGGTCGATATATAAGTGGTACGGACAAACTATCGAAAAGAAGACGTTCATGTGTATTTATCTGCCGCACACAGGGATCTCCCCATGATACAGTATTGATCTTCCGTCGTAACTCAGGAGGACCGCGTAGATCTCCACCCCGGCATCAACCGCCTCGCGGAAGGCCTCGGCGAAAGCGGGATCGGTATCCTCGTTCGGATGGAAGCATTCGGAATCCTTCCGAAAGACCAGGAACAGAACTCCCGATCTGTACCCTTCATCAAGGAGGGAGATCAGTTCCCGGAGGTGTCTGGTCCCTCTCGTTGTCGGGACATCCGGGAAGATGGCTGCACCGTCTATCGTTAGAGAGCATCCCTTCACCTCCACAACCACCCTGCTACCGTCGTCCATGTTCATCAAAAAATCCATCCTGGATCTCCCGAAGCTGACCTCGGCTTTGAGATCCTCCACGGTGCCGAACGGATTGATATCGGGATCCCCGAGCAAAGCTTCCGATATGGCCCTGTGGTAGCCGGAATGTACCAGCACCCACATGTCATCGACCTTTCCCGCTATCAGATCCCATCCGGTCTTTCTGTGGGGACCGTCAACTTTTTTTACTGCCAGTTCAGCCCCTCTGATAAGGATCTCCTTCAACCTTCCCGGATCGTGGACGTGGACCCTTTCCCCTTTCAATACCTCCCCGTTCTCTGAAGCGATATCAACCAAGGCCAGGAATCGGTTCGGCCGGTCCGCGAAATGTCCGATATTGCTGTGATCCAATCCGATCAATTTACGAAATTCCATATGAGACCTCTTTAGTGATTTCAGCCACGGGCCGCCGTATCCTGGCTGGCCTCTCTATTCTGGCGATGTATATATATATACTCGCAGGTTACACTACACCGGAGGGCTTTCAAATTGGCATTTCATACCCTGAACGACGTAACCTACGGTCTTTATCTCATCAGCACGGCCGACGGCGGCAAGCTTAACGGTCTGATAGTCAATACTGTCGTTCAGGTAACTTCCAGGCCGGAGAAGATATCGGTAACCATAAGCAATCAGAATTATACGCATGATATGATCCGAAAGAGCGGTTTCTTCTCCATATCCATATTGTCAAAGGATACTCCCATGAAATTCATAGGGTCCTTCGGTTTCAAATCGGGAAGGGATATAGACAAGTTCGGGGGAATCGATTATTTCATCGGAAAGAGCGGGGCCCCGATAGTCACGGATCATTCCATAGGGTACCTCGACATAGTGGTGACCCAGAGCCTGGATGTGGGATCCCACACGATATTCATCGGAAAGATAGTGGATTCCAGGAGACTGACCGATGACGAACCGATGACCTATCATTACTATAAGAATGTCAAGGGAGGAAAAGCCTCCAGAAATGCCCCCACCTTCGACAACTGGAACCTTCTTTCCAGGCTCGAGGGCAACAAGGAGAAGGGTGAACTGGTGAAGGTAAGGCACAGGTGCAAATCCTGCCATTACATCTACGATCCCATGACCGGAGATTCGGATTCGGGAATACAGAGGGGGACGATATTCGACGAACTTCCCGATGAATGGATATGTCCGCTTTGCGGAAGCGGTAAAGAGTTCTTTTTAAAATTGGAGGAATAGGAAATGAGAAAGATCAGGGAAGATGTGTTCTACGTCGGCGCTCAGCACTGGGACAGAAGACTGTTCGACGAGCTGATACCAACGCCGGAAGGGACCAGCTACAACGCCTACTTGATCAAGGGCAGCGAGAAGACCGTCCTGATAGACTCGGTGGATCCGGCAAAGGAGCAGGTCCTGTTCGACAACCTCTCCGGGATCGACAGGATCGATTACGTTGTGGCAAATCATGCCGAGCAGGATCACTCCGGAACCCTTCTGAAGGTCCTTGAGAAATATCCGGACTCCAAGCTTGTAACCAACCTCAAGTGCAGGGATTTTCTCATGGATCACGTGATGATTCCGGAAGATCGGTTCATGGTTGTCGGGGACAGGGACACCCTTTCCCTGGGGAACAAGACCCTGGAGTTCATCCTGGCACCATGGGTGCACTGGCCGGAGACCATGTTCACATATCTGAGGGAGGACCGGACCCTCTTCCCCTGTGATTTCCTGGGTTCCCACGTCGCAACCACCGAGCTGTTCGCAGGGGAGAACATGGAGATCTACTACGGCGCGAAAAGATACTATGCCGAGATAATGATGCCCTTCAAGCATATCATACCCAAGCATCTTCAGAAGATCTCGGAACTGGAAATCGATCTCATCTGCCCGAGCCACGGACCGATCTGGGATAAACCGGAATTCATACTTTCGGCTTACCGTGATTGGACATCACCGGAGGTGAGGAACCAGGTTCTGATTCCGTACGTCTCCATGCACGATTCAACCCGGATAATGGTTGAGCATCTAACGGAAGAACTGGTCAATCGCGGGGTGGACGTCAAGGTATTCAACCTTACGGTGACCGATCTCGGAGAGCTTGCCATGGCCATGGTGGACGCCGCAACCATCGTCTTCGGGGTTCCCACGGTCCTGACAGGAGCCCATCCCGTCGCCTACTACGCCGTTTATCTGACAAATGCCCTGAGACCGAAAGCAAGACATGTGGGCCTTATCGGATCCTACGGATGGGGGTGCAGGACCGTCGATCAGGTCAAGGAATCCCTTTCCAACCTGAAGGCCGAATTCCTGGATCCCGTATATATCAAGGGAATACCTAAAGAGGAGGATCTGAGATCGATATCGAAACTGGCTGATGCGATAGCCGATAAACATAAGAATATGTGAAATATTGATACGAACGGAGGAATGTAAGATGATCAAGGAGAAGATCGAGGAAGTGATCAACCAGCAGATCAACGCGGAACTGTACTCTGGCTACCTGT
>JBLIRG010000077.1:0-14438 GCA_049472195.1 Thermoplasmatota archaeon | reverse complement strand
AAAAACCATGCCAATGCCCATGATCAACATGGCCGAGTTCCGCACGCGCTCTCTCCTGGAAAACAGGTAAAACAACCCAGCCACGCCCACAATCGGCAAACCGTATTCGAGCACGTTAAGGGCGACAATCCAGGCTGTGATCGTTACGAGGGAGGAGATCCCCCACGGTGAATTGACCGGTGATTCACAGATGAAGGCGGACGACGCTGTTGAGAAGAGGGAGGAAGAGTGAAAAATCCGTCCGCAAAGTACATTTCACATTGTCACGCTCTGGAAAATAACGGAGGATCGAATTGCCTCATCAATGTCTGAACTGCGGCAGCATCATTCCGAGGGGATCGGATCAGATCCTGAAGGGCTGTTCAGATTGCGGTGGAAAGAAGTTCATGTACGTGGAAACAGCCCTTCCCGAGAAGAGGAGAATGGAGCTGAAGAAGAAGGCTGACCAGGTCAGGGACGAGATCCTGAAAAAGACGGATGACGATCTGTTCCGGATGCTGAAGGAGAGGGGAATAACATCCCTCGATGCCGACATGAAGGAGGAGATCGGAACCGAATGGGTCCGAATATCATCAAAGGATGAGGAGACAACTGTTTCCAGCGGATCATCCAGGAAAGGCGTGGAGATCGTTCCTCCCGGGGAGGACCGGAAATCCGCAAGGGACATGATAAAACGGTATGACAAGGATCTCAAGGAGAAGGTGCCGTCCGTAGTCAAGGTAGAGGATGAACATGAGGTGATACTTCCCAGGGAAAAACCCCCGAGGAAGACCCCGAGGACCAGAAAGAAACCGAAAAGGGGAAAGCGGAAAAAGGATGCGGAGGTCATCACCATAGTGGAGCACGGGGTATACGAGATCAACGTCGAGAAACTGCTTGACGACAATCCGATAATCATTCAGAAGGACGGAAGCTATCTGATCCACCTGCCGTCCCTATTCGATCTTCGAAAGAAGAACAAGAAGAACTGATCCGCCGACCGATCTGTTTCATTTTATGGTCGGCTGTCACTGAGCCTTCACGTGTTCGGTGATCTTTCTTGCTATTGTCGGGGTGATCCCATCCAGCTTGACGAGATCGAACGGGGAGATCCCCTTCAATTTGTCGAAATCCGTGTATCCCGCCCTGATCAGCGTCTGGGCTTTTTCCTCGTCCACGCCCGGGAGGGACATAAGCTCTTTCATGTTCTCGGCTTTCCTGTCGACTTTCTGGAATGTCGTTTCCTCGACATGTGGCTCAAGAGCCGGACTGTCCGATGACGGAGCCTCAAGCGCATCCAGCAGCGAAGATCTTCCGGATATCCGACTGATCATCTCATCCCTCTTCTTCAACCGCTCCGGAAGTTCCTGAAAGAACGACAGGTTGTCCTTGTACCAGTTGTCCCTCTCCTCCAGATTCCTTCGGAGGTGATCGACCTCCCTCTCGAGACCTTCCGATATGATGTACAGTTTCTTGTACCTGTTCCTCTCCTTCTCCAATGACTGGGATAGATCCTCTATCCTGTTTTTAATATCGGTGTTCTCGTTCTTCAGGGAGGATGACTGGATCTCGAATTTCCTGATCTCCTCATCCTTCGTCTCGACCAGTTCCCTGAGGGTCTGAATGATCCTTTCCTTGTCCTTCTCCTTCACCTGAAGATCACCTATCTTCGCCTTGAGTTCGGTTAGTTCCTTGTTCTGGGTTTCGTATCCGTCCCAAAGCTTCATCAGTCGGTCCTTGGCCAAGCGCGTCTCATCTTCGGTCATCGAGCATCCTCCAAAAGCCCTCTTGGGTCCCGATATATACCGGTTAATGAACGCAAGGATATTTAAATTGTTTTTGATGGTAACGGTTAATATACCTGGAAATGACCGGTACATGACTTGACGGTTCTGTCCCGTCAATCGAAATTTTTCATGTATTAATTCGATTAGAGGATGAAAATGCACATCTTATGCCATCCAGTAAATATTATAAGGGCAAATGAAGCTATCATGTCCATTCAGAGGCGGAGATGTTTAAATGAGGATATTCAAGGATCGCCGTGGAATTGCACCCGTAATCCTCACATCACTTGCAGTGCTCCTGATACTAGTCCCGGTCCTGCCCGGCACAGTCCTCAGTGAACGCGGTGTTTCCGGTTCCATCAGCGGGAGGGATCTGGCCTCCATATACTGGCCGTTCATAGCTCGAGACACATATCACCGGTCCCTGGGTGAAACCGCGGGCAGGGGCATTTCTGATCCCGTCGTGAAATGGAGCGACGCTGAAAACTCGACAGCCCTGGCTTCCGTTTCCGCGGATTTGTCCGGAAATATTGATTTCGTCTCGGGAACCTCCAGGAATATCCCCTCGATCATCGATTCGAATACCACACACATCAGAATCCTGGACGGGGGTGACAAGTCACTCATGTGGACGATCGATGTGAGGGAGGTCGAGGGAAGGCTGACGAACCGGCTCAACACCGCACCGGCACTGGCAGATACGGACGACGATGGAAAGATCGAGGTCGTTGTTCCGATAACCGACGGCAGTCAGTATCAGATAGCCCTCTTCGAACCGAACATAACCTACGGTCAATCCGGCTACTCGTACGATCCGGACGCCCTGTACAACGACCGTATATGGCTTACCCAGGAAGGCGCTCCGGGCAGGATCAGCCACTCATCACCGATAGCTCATGATCTGGACGGGGACGGAACGGAAGATGTCCTGGTCGGGGCAGGCAGCAGTCTTGTGGCGGTAAACGGGGTCAACGGTTCATTGATGTGGTCCCTACCTGTGGGTCCTGTCGGGGAGGTGCTTTCATCTCCTGCAATATACCCCTCTGCTTCTCTCAGAAGGATAGCCGTGAATTCCCTGTCCCCCTCGAAACAGAGCATGAAGACGACCATGATAAATTTCCAGGGGGATCATCTCAGCAACGTTTCACACGACCTTTCCCCGTTGATCCCCCATACGCATATCGGACCGGGTCCGATGCCTTCTGTCGGCGACGTTCTAGGCGATTCGTCGCCCGAGATAGTTGTACCGTATCCCTCACTGGCCAACCTCGGAATAGTGAGAGTATACGATTATGCTCTGGACGAGAAGGCGGTTATCGACAGCATTTCCGGAAACATGGATTCATCGTGCGCCCTGGGGGATGTCAACGGCAACGGCAAGATGGATATACTTATCCATTCCAAGTACTACACGACAAGATCCATCACAGGCATGTACTGTTTCGAGATAACGGGAACCTCTCCGAATTACGATCAGAACGAGATCTGGAACGTCGAGGCCCCTACAAACGGGCCCAATACGGTTAGACTGTACTCACCACCGTTGGTCTGCGATCTGAACGGTGATGATGATCCCGATGGTATTTTCTTCAGCAACGGATGGGTATACTGCGTTTCTTCCGACGGATCGCTGCTCTGGAACCTTTCCGTCCCAGACCGCCTGTTCCAGGACGCTGGAATAGTAGGGGATCTCTCCGGCGACGATTTCACCGACATATACAACGAGGGATTGATGATATCACAGAAGATCATCGACCTTCGCATCGATGAACCTCTGGAGGAGAATATCTACCTCTCCTCCGAGAATCCCGTTGAAGGGAGCAGCGTCAGGATAAACTGCCTTGTGAAGAACAACGGAAATTCACCTGCCAGGAATGTGGTGGTGCAGTTCGTGGACATTCACAATTCCAAACAGGCAATCGTCGGAAACGACACCCTTGCGGAGGTTGTGACCACTGCCGAAGCCAGCGTGGATTGGGTCCCGGAAGGATCCGGGGACCACAGTATTCAGGTGATCCTTGATCCGGATAACCTTATCATGGAGGTTGACGAGGACAACAACATCGCTTCAAGAAATTTCGCGGTACAGGAGGCATTTTCTGATCTCAACGTATCCGATATCAATTTCATCAGGGGAGACGGCCTTGTCACGGACGGGACCTCGAAACACCTTGTCAACGGAGATCCATCGGCGGTAATGGCCGAGATATTGAATCTGGGATACAAGACGGCGGTGAATGTCGAGGTCTGGGCCTTCGTGAACGATCAGGCCCTGCATTCCGAGGTCATACCGAGGATCGAAAGGGATGAGAGGATAAATGTTACGTTCGATTGGACCCCGGAAGGTTACGAGGACGGAAGCGATGTATTTATCGGGGTCTACGTGGACCACCCCCAGTTCGTGTCGCCCTCCAACCAGATACCGGAGAGCAACGAGGATAACAATGAGCTCTCCCGGGAGATCTATGTGAAGTCCGTGGATACCGGATCATTGTCCTATATCATAACGGGTTATGTCAACGATACGGGGGGAGAGATGATCGTCGACGGATCGGTAACGATAACAAACAACAGAACGGGTGAGTCGCTGAGCTCCGAAACCGGCTCTGACGGAGGGTATGACGGGGATCTGCGATCCCTGGCCTCCGGGTATCAGGACACCGATGAGGTGATGATATATGTCAGGAAGGACGATATGTGGGCCAGGAGCTATCTCAGGGTCTATTCCGAGGACGGCAGGGTCGAGATCAACATGACCATGACCGATATCCCGACCCTGTCCATATTCATGGAACCTGATGGCGAGAGGGATATTGATGTGGAAGCATCCGCGGTTGTTCCGATCGGGTTCACGGTCACCAATACGGGAAACATCCAGGGTGAAGTTACCCTGTCCGCCGATACCGAGATCATTAAGGGGAACACGTCAGCCAGCGATTGGGAGGTGTCATTCAGCGATCGATCGTTCATCATGAACGAGAGTGATGAGAGATCCGTAACCATGAACGTAAGGGTGCCTCAGGGAGCGGATCCCGACGATGTGACCCGGATCGTTGTGAACGGTGTGATATCCGGTGATTCCGATTATGAAACCAATATAACCTACACTCTGACCGTCGGCAGGTCCGCGGTCCTTTTCCACGAGTTCAAATCCCCAACCGTTGTGATACTTGACCCAAACGCGCCCGGAGGAGGTAACAGTACAACCTTCCAGATATATCTCAACAACAGGGGCAACGTACCTGTGGACTGGTCTGTCGAGGTATCCGGCGATCTCGCGGGGATTTCCGATATCGATCCGGAATCCGACGATCTGGATCCCTCCTCTGTCCAGTGGGTGTATGTCGCCGTTCAAATGCCCGTTGGTGTGAATATGGTGATCGGCTCGATAATATTGAAGTCGACCGAAGCCTTAGTCGATGAGAGATGGGATGTATCCGTAAGTATAGTGAAACCCAATATAAGGGCGGGATCCTCGTTGATAATGGAACCCCCCGACGGTAACGTGGGGGAGGAGGTATCCATTTCGGCGGTCATAGAGAATGACGGAGACATCAACATAACGGATTTCTACTGCGGCCTCCTCGTTGACGATGAGCTGATCACCGAGAAAGAGGTGACAAATAGAATACTGCCGAATAACGAGGCCTCCGTGGTTTTTGTCTGGACCCCTGACGAGGCAGGGGTGTTCGAGATAAAGGTGGTTTTGGATTACAGGGATGATCTTTTAGAGACGGATGAGGAGGACAACGAGGTATCGGATTCCCTGGAATACAGGCCCGACCTGATAATAACGTCCTTCATACTGGAGCCCGGTTCTGCAAAACCCGGGGATGATATCACGGCATCGATAGAGGTATACAATCAGGGGAACGCACCGGTGGAAAACGAGTTTGCGGTCTCCCTTCTTCTGGGCTCCCTGGAGGGAGCCGAACTCGCTTCAAAATCTTTCAACCGCGATCTCGATCCGCAGGTAGGCAGGTCAATGGATATCGTTCTGACCTTCACGGCCCCTGAAGAGAGCGGTAACCACACGATCTACGCCCTGATCACCTCCGGAGAATCGCTCGACGATCCCAGCAACAATCACAACAGCGAGGTTCTCGACATCTTGAGTCCGAAGGATTCGATCAACCTGACATACATCATAATCGGCATAGTTGCGGCAGCTGTCCTCCTGATCATCGGACTGCTGATATTCCTGGTCAAAACGGGACGGGTCGAGATATTCGACGCCGAACCTCCGGAGGGGCCCGGTATGCCCGAGATCGATGAGGAAGCACCGCAGCCGGAGGTTTCGGTCGAGGAGGAACCGGTTTTCGAGATGGCCCTGGAGGAACCGGTAAAGGCGACACAAGAGGTTCCCATGGCGGATGAGGTCATTGTCGCCGAGGTCGTGGAGGTGGAGGAGATACCCGTCGAGATTACGGCCGAGCCATCGGATATCCCCGATGAGGCGGATGATATGCTTTCACCCGAGGAGATCGACGAGGAACTGATCCCCGAGGTGTGATCGTAATCCAATCGGTGAAAATTGGTCTCGATTCAATTAGATTTCCTTCCATGTAAGGCGGAAACAGGAAAAATAAATATTCTATGCCTGCCATGGAAGGCAGGATGATGGACCAGAAGATCCTCAAGATGAAGTACAATCCCCCTGACATACTGGAGCTGGGTTATATCGAGATATTCGAGAAGATCAGGGAGATAACCATCTTCAATCCGCTCATGCAGACCTTCGAGAGGTTCATACTCGTATGCGAGGTGGTATGGAAGGAGGGGCCCGACATCCAGTTCATGAACGATCTGAAGATCGTCGAGAAGGCGGAGGAGATATCAAGGGAAGGAAAGACCTCCCTCGTGATGGTATCCGGTCAGTTTCCCGAGATCTATACCGAGATCCTCAGGAAGTTCTTCGAGACATTCAACTGCTTCATCGAATTCCCGGCGAGGCTCACAAGGGAAGCGATGATCGGATCGATCGTCGGGGCCCAGGATAATCTCAACAGGTTCCTGGCATTTGCCGAGGCCTGGGGAGCGGAGTATGAGATCCTGTCAATCCAGAAGTACCACCCTAGGATGGAGGCCGCCCTTTCGGAGCTGACCCCGAAACAGTTTCAGTGCCTGGAAGCGGCGGTAAGATACGGCTACTTCGACATACCGAAAAGGATAGACGCGAGGGAGCTGGCATCGAAACTGGACATCTCCCATGCAACACTGCTCGAGCATATAAAAAAGGGTCAGAGGACCATCCTTTCGACGCTCTTCAGGGAATGATGGCCCTCCTTTCCCCTCTCCCTTTTCTACTCCTCATCGATCGTTTCTATCTCGAGTGATTCCCCCATGACCGGCCCGGAATCGGTATCCTGAAATAGCGGTCCGCCGGAAACGGAATCATCCGCCGCAGGCAAAACATCCCCCAGTGTCGGGATCAACCCTCTCTCTCCCTCGCTGTGATATATCCTGCCGCCAAGGTCTATCTTGAGATCGTCCAGTGTGCTCTGATCGGGTCCGAATTCCTCCCCTGAAATGGAGATGCTGCCGTACAGCCCCTGGATCTCCTTCTGCCTTTCCTCCATCTGTCTGACCCTCCTCTCGATGTCCTCATCGTCCATTCTGTCCTTCCTGGCGGACGATCTGGATATGACGAGAACGGAACCAAGCCCTCCCAGGATTATGAGAAGACAGACAGCTCCCACCCACCAGACCCATTCGGGCATACTGAACTCGCCGTTTTCCTCGGGCGGAGGAGGAGGCGGATCATCCGGAGGTTTCGTAGGATCCATCACATTGACATCGGGATATCCGGTTTCGATCTCGTTCTGGTCGCGGGGAATGAGGAAACCTATCTCCTGGATGTTGGTGTATCCGTCCTCATCGGGGTCCTCATCCGGTCCGCTGAGAAGATCCCCGAAGAAAAATATCTCGCGGTTGTCGGGAAGGCCGTCGTTATCATTGTCGCTGTCGGACCAGACCGTGATCTGGAAGTAGTGGTATATCGGCTCCGTGTACCCGTCGATGACCGTTAAATTTATCAGAAATTTCTCCTGGGTTTTCAAGAGATCTCCATCGGTTGGAAGGAAGGCGTACTCGATCTGTGATCCGAATACGATCTCGGATCTCTCATAGTCCACATCGGATATCTTCCAGGAATAGATGAGATCATCGCCGTCCGGATCGATGGCGTTTGCGATGAACCTCACCGGTTCTCCCCATTCCGGACGCGGATCCGTCTCCTCGGGATCATCCCAGTCGTTGTAATCAGCCATGTCGTAAATTGGTATGATCACTACCGGGTCCTTACCCGTCACCCATCGGGGTTGATCCTGGACGTTCTCCATATTTATGGTGATTCCCATGGATACCCAGGTTTTCGCAAGATCCATGAGTGTTATGGAAAAGACATGGGTTCCGATCTCGTCCTCTCCCGAGTTAAATGTCAGGTTCCACAAACCGGTCGATATCTCTTTCACTTCGATCCTTCCGCTGTCCGAGGTCAACGTGAGGGCGTCCAGGGGATCGATGTCGGTACCCGCGACCTGAAATTCCAGCGTATCCCCCTCTGTAATATTGAAGATGAACCCATCATCGGGATCGGTGATCTTCACGCCGTCAACCGATTCGAAAACGGGCGGATCGTTGACATTGGTCACGGGAAGGACCAGACTGATATTGACGGCTCCTCCTCTTCCGTCATCCGCCCGTATCCGCAGATCGATGCTTGGAGTATCATCGTTGTCCGGGACGAAACTGAATATCGACACGCTTCCATCCTTTGTCAGATCGGGTTTGATCACCAATCTGCTGTCATGGCAAGTGAAGGTGATGAAGTCGTTATCGACGTCGGAGGCTGAAAGCGAGAAGGTGTATGGTACATCCTCCCGGCAGAAGATCTCCTCTTCATCGATGGATATGGTGTTTTCTCCGGGCCGAATGTATTTTCTATAGCCCGATCTTCCGTCCTCGAAATATGACCACACCGGGGGATCGTTGATCTCACGGACCATGATCTCGAACCAGTCCGATGTGTCTGTCAGATCATCCGGAGTGTAAAAGGCCCAATCTGCTCCGGCATCCCTTACGATCAATCTTATCCTCTCGATCCCGTACCAATTTTTTACTGTGGTTCGAATATCAACGACAGTTGAAGGCGGATCGGAGGGAATCTCCCTCTTGACAGCAGATATATTTGGATCGATCGATTCGAACTCGATGTCGTATTCGAGGCCCAGCATGGATGTCTGGGACCTGAAGTTGTCATCCCAAACGAATCCGGTGTATAGCAGATCGGTCAGGTTGACGGCCGATTCAAGGATCGAATCTTCCTCCATGTATATGGGGTCGGGAGTCTTGAGGAAAGTGGGAGGTTGATTCACCGAATCTGTGATGAAGCTCACTTCTTCAGAGTTGGATATCAATCCATCGGAATCGACGACCCGGATGAGGGTATAATATGTTGTATTCGGCATCAGTCCCTCAAACGTATTTCGATATAGACCCTGATAAGTCGTTGACATATAATGCGAGGAAGACGAAGGAATGAAGTTGGATTTGGTGGAGAGATGTATCTCGTATCGTTGGAAATCCGGTTCGGTATTGATATCCCACAGGATCGTGGCATCATAGAATCCAACGGATGCCAATCTCACGTTATCGACGGGATCCGGGATCCTATTCGTTATTGATCTGGTGAATGTCAGGTTCCAGTCGGTTTTGTCTCTGTTCAGGGACAGCCATGCGGTGTATACGGTTCCGTTCGAGTCGATAGCCACCCTGGGATCCCTGATCTCGATGTCCGGATCATAGTTCGAAGCCCTTCTGGGATCTGACCATTTGATCCCATCAACCGATGTTGATACCCTCACCGCGGGTTGATCGGATCCTGAAGTGTAATCATACCATACGACCGCGATGGTGCCGTTATCGTTTACCGAGAGGTCGCCCGGTGAATGCCACCCGTCGGGGATCGACGAATTGACGATCAGTCCTTCCTTGCCGTTAATGGTGAAGTTATATCCATGGTTCGTGCTCCTCGAATACAATATTGAAGGCCTGTCCTGAACAATATCCTGGTTGTTTGCCATATTCCTATCCGTGATGAAATCCCACCAGATCAGGCTGTAATTTCCGCCATGCTCCCCGATCCTGGGATCATATGCATAGGGCATGGGAAACATAAGCTTCTGAACCAGGGCGGGTTCCGAGAACTGCATTCTGATGCCATCGTACCTTGCATCAGCAACGGACCTGTAAATGTGTTCTTTGTAAGTGGAGTCATCGCTCCACACCACGACAACGGTATTTCCGTTTGAGGATACCGTGGGAGACTTCTGGGAATATGACGAATATTGTGGATTTGGCTGTTCCGAGACCTTGTATGGCCCGATCCAGTTCTTTCCCGAGTCCAGGGATGTGGATATCATGATCTTCGTTGATTCGATCCAGGTTACATGGATTGTCCCGTTATGGGTTACAACCACGTCTATATCGGTTATCTTGTTCGTAGGGTAACCGATCTGCTGGGGAGATGTGACATTGTACATCTCGAATGTTGTGCCGGTATCGTTTGTCACTGCGATCCTCAACAGGTACTTTTTCGTGGGATCGATCATCCACTGAGAATCGAGAAATGCCACGACTATCGTATCGTTGTTGCTGGCCATGGCTGGATTTTTCTGGGTGTTGCCGGTCGATTTGTTCTTGAGAAGATCGTATGAATGGGAAAAAGATGCCCCTCCATCATCCGATCGGCGGAACATGATATGCGAGTCAACCACGCTCCACAGCTTCTCGTAAACGACGAAGACCGAAGTGTTGCCATCAATTTCCTGCAGTCCCAAATCCAGATGGTGGACGTTTCCCAGATCCGAAGCCGGAATAATGTTCGAATCGAAAGTAAGGGCCCCGGGATCATCAGAAATCAATGACAGCAGGGAGGCCAGGATGAGTGTGACAACGGTGAATATCGTCAGTCCTTCCGATAGTCGAGTAATGCCGGGCACCTTCATGATATCATCCTGAATAATCATATTTCTCCATGATGATATAAAGGCAGGGAGCGTTTTCCTCAGGAATTATATCATTCTTTTGAAAATTATATCACTCACAGTCAAACTTTTATTAGGTAGAACCTCGCTCTTTCCCGAGAATTCCCATGAATGAAGGTGATAATTACATTCGGAGGGTATCGGTCGAGAACAGGATACTGATACTTTTGTCGGAGAATCCCGGATGGGAGGATAAATTCGACGCGCCCGAAATAATATCACAGAAGGGTATAGCCAGGGAGCTGTCGATGAGGCAGAACAACGTGTCAAGGGCCCTTACGGAGCTTTCGGCAAAGGGCCTGGTAAATTCAAAATCATCGCGGATAAAAGGCCTCCAGAGGAAGAAGCGAATTTATTATCTTACGGAATCCGGTACCAAGACAGCATCGGCAGTGCTTCACGACCTCATGGGAAGGATCGTTCTGTTGAACCACACCGGCGACCTCTGGGAGGTCACATTCAGGGATCTGGCAAAGGAGATCAGAAGAAGGGATGGAGAATCCCATTCGATCACGAAAATCCTTCAGATGAACCTGGACGGGATCGAGGCCAGTTTGACTCCCGTGACCGAACTTGTTAATGATGAAATCTCAAGGGAGGTTTTCTTCGGCAGGAAAACCGAGCTTGATGAACTTGAAAGGGCATTCTTCGACCCCGGTGTCACGCTCATATCCATCGTATCGATAGCCGGACAGGGAAAGACATCCCTCCTCAGGGAATTTCTAAAGAGCGAGAAGGTAGGAGGATTCGTAAGCCTGGACATGGACGACTGGCTATTTCCCGACAATATCCTGGAGATACTGAGTTCCAAACTCGCAACCAGAGGCGGATCCCGATTGTTCGATCACCTTACCGGATCGGCCAAGATCGATTATATTCGATGCATAGAACTTCTGATATCCGATCTCTCCTCGACTTCCACGGAGCTTGTGATGGAGGACCTTCACAAGGCGACGCCTCAGGCGGTCGAGCTTCTCCAGAAGATCGTCAACAAGGCCAGGGCCGGATCGTCAGGCATCAAGATAATGACAACATCACGCCGGAGGCCCCCGATCTACACCAGAACTGATCTCAAGCTCAAGAGGGGTGTTTTCGAGATCCAGCTCGAGGGATTGGATAGGATCAGTGTCGAGAGGCTGGTACGATCGAGGGGATCGTCGGCCGATGTGGACAGGATAGATGAACTGGCACACGGAAATCCCCTTGCAGTGATCCTTCTATCGTCGATAGAATCCAGCCGAGTGGATGAATTCAGCTCCTCTCTAGGGATGTTCATCGACGAGGAGATCATCGATGGATTGGATGATACCGAGAGGAGGATACTCAAACTGGCGTCCATGCTCAACATACCAGCCAACGAGAGGCTTTTTTTGAGCATCGAAGGTTCCAATCACGAGATCATATGGCATCTCGTTACCAGGATGCTACTCCGCCAGCATGAGGACGGAAGGATAGATGTCCACGACCTTCTGAAGGAGAGTATCTCAATAAGGCTTAGCAGAAGGGAGAAGATCGAATTTTCGGAAAAATTGATAGATTACTACCGGGATAGGGGTGGATACGAGGATCTGTATCAGGCCCTGTACTTTCTCGAGAAGTCGGGGAGGAGAAACTCTTATCTGAACCTTCTTCTGGAGGTTGGAGATGACCTTATCGGCCGAGGCTATCACGGTGTGACCCGGATGGCGATGAGCGTCGATCCGGGTGAACTGGATGTCTCAGGGAGGATATCTCTCAATCTGATACTGCTGGACGGAAGCCTTGCCGGCAGAGATCCGGAAGCCGCCAGAGAGTATCTGTCAAGAGCAGTGGCCGATTGCGGTAAGATACTCAGAAAGGACCGCGGCAGGGAGAGCCTTCTCATGATGGCCCGGATTCTCACGAGACAGGCAGATATCGCGAGAATATCAAATGCACCGGAGGAGATGAACTGGCGGTACCGGGAAGGACTCGCCTTCTTCCAGAAGATCGGTGATCACAGATCTGAGATCGAGATAAGGAAGAGGATGGGCGCGGCGCTCCTGGAACTTGGGGATATCGAGGGGGCCGGACGATTCCTGAGATCACTCGAGAAGACCATGATCGAGGAGGGGATGATGGAGGATCTCTGCGAGATCCATCATCAGATGGGATTCATCGAGGAAAGGAGGGGCAGATTATCCGGGGGATTGAAGTACTACCTTACATCGCTTGCAGAATCCAGGAAATACGGCAGGGAGGATATTGCAAACAGCTCCGATCACAGGATCGGAAGGCTGTACCATGCGGTTTTGGACGACGACGAGGCCGAATACTTTCTCGGAAGATCCCTTGCGGGATTCACGAGGTCTTTTGATCCCAGGGGTATAGAGGAGGTTCTGATCGACATGATCCCTCAGGGATTCGGATCCAGGAAGAGGAAGATAAAGAAGCACGTGGAAACGGTTTACCGGGCTTTCTACGAAGGTAACTTCGAGAAGGACTACATGAACCGGGGCGGGAGGAAGGAGGATCTGATACTTGCGCTGAGATCGGTGGATATGGTCCATTCGCTCATTCGAAAGAAGGAGGGCGACGGCACCATATACGGAGATTATCTTGCCTCGTTTGCGGAAACGGCAGCGGCAGACTCTTTTCTGAACAGGGTGGTGAAAATGGACAGGATCCTCTCAACCGCGGGAGGTACGTATTCCCCCGATCTTTTCTTCGGAAAGGCCGCAGAGGTCGGAAGATCGTTTGGGAACGATAGACTTCTCTCGGTGATATACCTGATGTGGGGCAATTCCATAAAAGACGCGGAGAGATCGATAGAACTTTACAACAGGGCGGCCGATCTTGCAAGGGAATCCGGTTATGACGAAGCGGCGGAAAAAGCGGGCCAGCTGATGCTCACGATCGGAAAATGATCAGTGCAAATTTGTTTTGTCGTGATTATCGGAATAAAGATAATATAATATCAACGGGGATCAAGATGCGCTGATGCTAGATGATCCTGGATATCTATTTGATCTCTATCCTTGTCCCGCTCGTTGCCATAATCGGGCTGATTATCATGTTCTACGGCAAGGAGACGCTGGGAGCCCTGTCATTTCCAATAGGAGCTGTCGCCGGCGGATTCCTGGCATACATGATATTCAGGGGGATACTGGCGCCGTACGAGATCCCCCTCTTCATCGAGGTGTTCATATCTGTAGGGATCATATTCGGATGCGGTTTTCTGGGAAAAGGGATACTGTCGATGCTCCTTTCCATGTTCGCAGCCGTGGTCCTGATGGATGTCTTCACCCCGATCCTCAAACCGCTGATCGTTGACAATTGGACGTCGGATTACCAGACGGTGATGGCTGTATTCGGAATTCTGGTATTTTTCGTTCTTGTTATATTCGTCCAGAGGTACACCTTCGTATTCGCCTCGTTCATGGGCGGTGTTCTTGTGACGTTGACCGTGACGCCTTTATTCGGGGCTTTGGACGAGCCGTATCTGAGGATAGTTCAGCTGGTGATCGCTGTCGTCCTGACGGTGATCGGGGCCATCGGCATGACCGGCAGCTTCATCGTGCTTGGTTTTCTTCCGGCGAACTACTGGAGCGTGGCGGCGATGCTGCTCATCGCCGGCCTCTTCGCCGGCTTCTACATCGTGCCGCTC
>JBLIRG010000076.1:0-14972 GCA_049472195.1 Thermoplasmatota archaeon | reverse complement strand
GGACGAGGTAGGCGGTGAGCGCCATCGCGCCATCGGCGACGCCGGAGAACCACACCGACCACGGCGTCTCGGCGAGCAGGCTGCCGCCGAGCAGGAATACGAAGGCCGTCGACTTGGCGATCAACAACAGGGTGATCGTAGAGCTCAAGGGAAAGAGGGAGTTCAGGGGTACCCTCGACGGTTACGACATACACATGAACCTCGTCCTCAGAGATGCTGAGGAATCCCTTGAGGGAGAGGTTGTGGGAACCGCGGATATCACGATCGTCAGGGGCGATAATGTCATCTACATCTCACCGTAAAGGAGCTGATACCGATGTCAAAGGGAACACCCTCACAGGGAAAGCGGCAGAAAAAAACCCACATCAGATGCAGAAGGTGCGGGGGACACTCCTACCACGTCAGGAAGAAGGCCTGTTCATCCTGTGGATTCGGAAGGACCTCAAAGCTTAGGAACTATGCCTGGGCAAAGTCTCATTGATCGAAGATCATGCATTCATTTTCCCGCTGAACAGCGGAACACCATCCCATCTATCGGATATCCATCGGTTTATTATCTTCATGGCGACGATACCTACCAGCATCACTGCTCCCAGACCTGCGAGGGCATACCAGAAGTGGCTGTCCAGCAGATATGACAGGAATGTTGCCATCACCAGAGGCAATACGGTGAATACAAGGTATTTCAGGAACACGGAGCTGTTGAAAAGAAGGGAGTTGGTCCACAAACCCGTAAGATAGGCCGTTACGAAACCCATGTATGGAACAGCAATGAACATGAAGGGTATGCCGAGACCCAGTGAGGACCAGTCGCCCGTAGCAGCGGCTATTACAACAAGGATGACGATCGAGAACGGAAGGGAGATCAGAACGTGGAGGAGCACCTTCATTCTGATCATGCCTGAGGTGCTTATGGGCAGGTTCTGATCGCAGTCGAGGTAGTCAAGGTTTGTCAGGTTGGTGTAAACCGAAACAGTGAAGAATGAGATCATTACCGAGAAGAAAACCATGTTGAACTTCACCGGTGCGTCATCGATGCTGCTGATGATACCTGCAAGGGCCCCCATTATTATCACTGGCATCACAAGGGAGAACCCTATCCTCACATATGCACCTCCCCTGATTATACCCAGAAGATCCCGGACGATGAGGGATCTTTTGTATTTGGATAACTTCATCCTGGAGAACAGACTTGAAATCTTCCCATATCCCCCGTGGTAACTAGAACTTCCGGTCCTCACCATGCCCCCGAATGTCGACACACCGATGACAATGAACAGAGATGAGAGAAGCAAGGACAATCCGATAACAGGCCATTGTCCGTTCCTTATCGCCAGGTAGGGGATAATAAAGGACCTGATATCGCCCGATAGGTATTGGACGATGAAAAGCGGCAGAAGTGAAAATGGTATCAGCAGGAGCATGATCCTCTTCTTGTTTGTGATTATCGATGCGAGCAGAACGCTCAGGCTCAGCCCGAGTATGAATGAGGACCAGTGTGCCGATATTATCAGGAATACCCTTTCCGCATCCATCGGTCTGGCTATGTTCCCGATCAGTAGACCAAGCGATGAGGGGATCAGAATCAAGAAGAAAAGAAATATGAGATCGTGAAGAAAATACGCGAGGTAGACCTTCCGATCATCCATCGGCTGGATCTCCGATGACGATGCGAGCATGCTTACGGGTCCTACGGACCTCTCGATGAAATCCTTTCCAAGAAATGCGAGGCCGCCCATGGTGATCCCGAATGCGAACAATCCCCCGACAGCGGCCATATGCAGGTCCTCGTATCGGATCGTGTCCTCTATGACCGGGGCTATCAGGTAGCCGAACAATGATGCCATTAGTATCAGCTGCGGCATGAGAATAAGCGATATGGAAGACGAGAATTCCCTCCTCAGGCGGATCTCCTCCACGAGAAGGAGCCTGATCAGGTAGATCATATTCGATAATCCCGTATATTGCTAGATAAAAATTATCCCGAGGAATTCAAATGTTGAATTCAGGATAGAAGTAGCTGATAAAGCTGATCCAATGATGCCGCGATGGGTGAATCGATCGTTACTCCCTCGGGGGGTTCTCCCCTGGTCTCGTACTGCCTGTAATAGATCCCCTCCATGCCGGCATTCCGGGCTCCTAGGACATCAACCTTGTACCTGTCTCCGACATATACGCAGTCCGATCCTTCGAGACCCAGAACTCCCAGTGCCCTCTCGAATATTCCGGGCCACGGTTTGGCCTCCCCCTCTTCCTCCGAGACCGATATGACATCGAAAAAACGGTCGGCATCATAGATCTTCAGGCAGTTCCTGATAGCTGTGGAATCGGCAGCGTTTGATATCAGGCCCATCCGTATACTTGAACCTGATGGGCCCTCTCCCGGTCTTAATCTCGATAGAAATTCAATGCTGCTTTTTGGAAACCTCAGACAGGATTGAAAAACCGGCGTGTGTGTTGATGCCAGAATTTTCTTCAGATCGTCCCCGCCCATGTCATGCTGATCCAGTTGTTCAGCTACCATGGACGCCCTGGTGGCGGGATTGGTCTCCCATGGACGTGATCTCTTGATCCTCCACTCCTCTCTGATCACCGATCGGTAGGCCTCGATGAAGAGATCGAATGGGATCCTATCGTTTACCCTGGCTGCTTCTTCATACCACCCTTTAACGAATTCGCTCAATTCATTCCAACCGAATGGAAGAAGCGTATTGCCAAGATCGAAGAGGACGCCGTTGTATCTGATCCTGTCAACCATATGCAGACGTGCCTCCGGGATCAGTATTATTGCGATGGATTACCGGGCTTTGTTAAAGTAATTGGCCAGGTATGTGAAAAGGCCGCCGCCAATGATTATGGGCAGTCCGGCGTCCGGATCTCCCGTGGCTGACTCGATAACACCCCATATGATTATTCCCATTCCTATCGGAGTTATGAAGTGGTATGTCCATCTCATAAGGTAGAAGATCTTGGCCGGAAGAGTGACCTTTCTCCTCGGAGCCGTAGGAGCTGTAACTGCCGCGCTCTTCCTCGGTGCCGCCCTCCTGGGCGCTGATGAAACCTTTTGCTGCACTGATTAACACCCCGGTTACGTTTTCAAGAGGTGGAATGTCTCTAACCCTAAAGAACATTGCGCATGTACCAGCTTATTGATACATGTTATACCAATATCCTTGCCCCTTTCGATCAGTCCCAATCCGATCTCTTGTAAAAGTACATCCTTGCATCGTCCTGAAGAAGAAGAATCAGATTGGCAATACCGATCCCGAGGACGATTATTCCAATTCCCCCCGATATGAGATAGATCCCGAATATGATCTCCATTATCGGAGACCATATTGGCAGAGATTTCGGGGCTTTACCCGTCAGGATCCTGATCCCGAATATCAGATCCACGATCCCGCCGGCGAGAATAAACAGATATGGGATCGCGACAACGAAAAGAATGATCCCAAGCCATGTCAAAACGACGGTCACGGAAAAAACGGCGGCAAGAACCAGTAAAACAGCGATGGAACTTATGACCGACATGATAATGAGGATGCCGCTGATCGTCATAAGGGTTCCAATCGTCATGACCTTGCCCGGAAGCTTCTCCTCTTTTTCACTCATATGATCTCCCCGAATTCATGTTCAATTTATTTAGTATGGTACCTCATCCGATATAGAGATATTGATAACGACGGATTGCCGTTTCAGCGAAATATCAATCGATACCAGTGTTAATTTCTATTCAATTACTTAATACTATTTGGAAATAAACCTGAAGCACTGATAAATTATGAAAAATAAAAATGCGGGATCAGATCCCGCATCGATCCGGATCTTCGATCACTCGCTGTAGGCCTTCTTCCTCGCCCATCCGCCAAGAAGTGGACTCGACCATACTTTCCCTGTCAGGGCCATGATCAATCCAATAATGCACATTAGCCAAGCGATGACCATGATAATCCATCCGAGTACGGGTATGAAGAATATGCACATGAGAATTCCCCATACGAGTGACTGCCAGAAGATCATGTCAAGCTGCTTATCCTCTTTCCTCTTCCCGGTCGCTGCCAATATGATTGCACCTAGCAGTCCGAGCCATCCGAGTATGGCCATTACCTTGTTATCATCATTCTCAATAGGCTCCGATCCCATTCTTTCAACCTCCATGTATTATATGTTTCCCCGATCAACATCCGAATTCCTTAAAAAAAATCGAGGATTCGGATGTATGGATAATATCCAGCGAATTATTAAAACTTTATTGCATGATGAATATTTCAGCATTTATCAACATAAAGGGCTTCCAATATTCGTATGAGTGGAAATTCTGAAGGACCGCCGATCGTAAACTATATGCCTCAATCTTTTAAATGAACAGCGGAGAGATTTTTGATATATTCAGTAACCGGCCAGAAGATTCGAGATCAGTCTCATCTCCGCCTTTCTCAGATGTTCCACCGTGGTTGCTTTGCTGATACCAAGTTTTTCGGATAATTCCTGGGCGTTGACCTTCCTCGGGTAATTGTAGTATCCGTTCCGCTTGGCCTCGATCATGATATCCTTCTGTTTATCGGTCAGGACGTTCAGCAGACCGTGTTCGGAAAAGGACGCGTTCATGAAGCTGATCCTCTCCACTTTTCCTAGAAGTCCTAGAATCTTGATCAGCTTGTTGAGCGGTTCGTTCTCGCCTATTGCACTGAGTTTTATTGTATCCAATGTCGCCCTGTACGGGAGATCGTATACCACGTCAAGATCGAAAAGTGAGAATATCGCACCAAGCTTCTTACCCGGCGGGCTTGCCCTGAGAAGAATTGTATACCTATCTCCTTCAGCCTTCAGGATATTCAGGATCTCCACACCTCTGGGAAGCTTGACGTCATCCGGTTTCAATCCCGGCTTCATTATGAAATCCGCTATGACCAGTTTGGTCCTCTTCTCGAAATCGAGCTTCAGGATCTCCCTGCCCTCTATGGATTCGATCGATTCATAGATCCTCCCCTGCAGTTTTCTAGCAACCGCATTGGGAGTGATCTCGATCACTGCCTTTCTCATAGCTGTAAATTCGATTTCGAATATATAAAAACCCTACATGTACGGCAGTGATGATATGTATCAAATAATGCATACACCAATTCACAAGGAGGTGAAAACATAACCCTCGTTGAAATCGGAGATCTGCACAAGAGCTACACGACAGGCGGGGAGGTCACCCGGGTGCTATATAACCTTGATCTCAACATGAAGAAGGGAGAGATGGTGATGGTAATGGGTCCTTCCGGTAGCGGGAAGACCACCCTTCTGAACATCATGGGCGGGATCGACAAGGCAAATCAGGGGGCGGTCAGGATTGCCGACCATGATCTGATGGCCCTCGATGCAAAGGGTCTGAATGCCTTCAGGAGGAACAAGGTGGGATTCATCTTCCAGTTCTACAACCTGATCCCGACCCTTACCGCCACGGAGAACGTGGAGCTGGGCCTGGAATCGATAATTAAAAACAAGAAGGAAATGCGCAAGCGGGCTGTCAAATACCTGAAACTTGTCGGACTTGAAGACAAACTGAAAAACTTTCCCCAGGAACTGTCCGGCGGCCAGCAGCAGCGCGTCGCGGTGGCGAGAGCATTGGCGAAGGAGCCGGCAATCATTCTCGCGGATGAGCCTACCGGAAATGTCGACGAGGCGCGGGAGCAGCAGATCATGCAGCTGATGAACAGGCTCCAGCACGAGCTTCACATCACCTTCCTCGTTGTCTCACACAACCGACGGCTCGAGCAGTACGTCGACCGGACGCTCATTCTGCGAAGAGGCTGCCTTACACCCGAGGTGAACAACTGAATCACTATAGTGAAGTGATCCCATGCAGGCAATAGACAAGATGGTTCTCCGCAAGATGCTGAGAATGAAGGTGCGCACCGTCGGAATATCCCTCGTGGTTGCCGTGGCGGTGGGCATACTCATCTGTGCTTTCTACACGGCATCGGTTCTTGAGTTCACCACCGACGAGTTCATCCAGAAATCCAAGCTGGGAGACGTATTCTACGAATTCTCCGAACCCGTCAACGAGAGCGAAGTGGATGAGATACTGGGAGATCATGAAGCGGTGAAGACCTATCAGTCCAGGTTGAAGATGACCGGATCGTACTTCCATGAAGGAGAGACCTATCCCGCCATCGTTGTCGGGATTGAAGATCCTTACAGGCAGGATATCAATATCATCGATGAGAAGGATGGTATCTTGTACCGATCGAGCGGAGAGGGAGTGGTGGTTGACGGCTTCCAGAATATCAACGCATCCGTAGGGGAAAACCGGAGCTTTCTCATAGGCGGTCAGGAGGTGAACGTCAATGTCACCGGAACCGTCTTCACACCGGAGTTCGCCATGGCCGGCTACATGGCGGAGACCTCGGTTCCTGTCCCGGGACAGGTAGTTATCCTGATAATGCCCCTCCGCGATCTTCAAAATATATCGGGGGACGGCGTCAATGATGTGGTCATCCTGCTCAACAAGGGCCATGATGCGGATGAGGTGAGCGATTCCCTGAGCGGTCTCCCGCTGAAAGGAATAACACTTCAGAAGGACACCACCACGGTCAACATACTGAAGATCGGCGTTGACAAGATGGTCTACATGTTCCCGATCTTCGCAGTGATCATGATGGTAGTGGGATTCATATCCATCACGATGACCTCGTATCGCCTCGTGATGAACGACAGCCGGTTCATAGGCGTCCTCATGTCCCTGGGATATGCCCGATCGAGGATAGTTCGTGCCTATCTTTTACTGGGCGTGGTTCTCGCCGTCGTGGGGAGCGTCATTGGTGTCATTCTGGGACTGCTTTTTACTAGGGGTATTGCCAGCATTACGGCCAGTACGATCGGATCATTCGAGCTCTTATACCCGCTTGATCCCATTCCCTTCGTGATCAGCATTCTCTTCGGTGTGGTAACGGTCATGATATCGGTGGCAATACCGGTTATTATGATCACAAGGACCACTGTCCGGGAAGCTCTTGATTACAAACCACGAAGCAAGGTCAGCCTCGTTCGATTCGAGGGAAAGAGATTATCCCGCCTCTCCCTGATGAGCTTCAGGAATACCTTCAGAAATCCGAAAAGGTTTGCGTTGACGGTCCTCGTCATCGGGATCACCGTGGGTCAGGCCGGTGCATGGCTTGTCATGGCGGATTCGGCATGGGGATATATACAGGACCAGCTTGAATCTGAGACATGGGATGTTAGGGCGGACTTCTTCACCCCCATGCCGATAGACGAGCTGAACGAATCAATAGGGATCGATTCCTACGACATTCAATACTATGTGCCCTATTCCATAATGCACGGACAGGCCGCACATGGAAGCGATACCGCAGGTGTATCTTTGGTAGGCTCGGACAGTATAAACCAGGCCCGAAATTTCAACGTCATGGCCGGAAGAACTGACCTGTCGGGTTTGGTCATCACCGATAAACTTGCAGGAGAGATCGATGCTGGCGTAGGCGATACCATCACGATCATCATTGGGACCAACGAGATCTCGGGAAAGGTGACCGGTATCGTGTCGGAGGTGATCTCCCAGGTGGTGTATACCTCACCATCCAATATCGCATCGCTGTTCCCTCCCGGCAACTGCTCCGGCATCTACATCCGATTGAACGATGATACCCTATCCGAGACGGTTGCGGATTCGCTCCGCCTCAATCAGAATATAACCAAGGTTACCGTCAAGACGGAGGTTTCGAAGACACTCTCCGATCTTCTGGATACGGCCCAGGGAATGCTCCAGGCCTTCTTCTTCATCAGCGCAACGATCACCATCGTGGTCAGCGCCTCCGCGGTGATCATCTCCACCATGGAGAGGGACATGGAATTCGCCACAATGGCTACCCTTGGACTGGGAAAATGGAAGGTTGCCAAGAGCATCCTGATAGAGATGATGATACTTGGGACGTTCTCAGCAGCCATAGGGATCCCCATGGCCTACCTCTTTGCAAAGATCCTCTCGGTCCTTATGGCAAAGGTCCTGTTCAGCTTCCCGATAGTATTCATCGTGGGTGCGACGTTCACAACCTTCATCGGAGGGCTGATCTTCGTGCTCCTGTCCTCGATCTTCCCGATCCGGTATGCCAGGAAGCTTGATGTGGAGAGGACGATCCGCGAGAGGACCGCCGGATAAGATAATGATCTAGATCATCTCATTCTCACCAGTGATCAGATCCTGGATCGGTTTTCAGGTCTCAATCCTGCTTCCACGAAGTAAACAGCATACCAGCTACGAAGATCAGGATCGCGAGGACTCCGATCAGGATCGTGTTCATGAACGCCGCCTCGATATCGTTGAAGATCATGGATTCCCGGAGTCCCTCGTTGACATAGTACAGTGGCAGGACCTTTGCGATCACCTGAATGAACGGGGGCATGTTCTCCACGGGGAAGAACGTTCCCGCCAGGAACATCATGGGGAAAGTGATCACGTTTCCTACCGCCGATGCGGCCTGCGCTTCATGGATGAATCTCGTGAGGATCAGGGCAAGGCCCGTGAAGAAGAAGGCCTCAAGGACAATGATCACCCCGAGCATGAAATTTATATGCAGCAGAGCCCCGAAGACCAACCATCCAACGAACAGGATCAACACGACGGCCAAAACCGCCAGGAACAGCTGGAAGAGCATCGTGGACATCATCCATTCGGCCCTCGAGATCGGGGTTGTGGAGAGTTTCCTGAAGACTCCCTTCTGCTTGAGCTCCATCTCGCCGAATATGGTCCCGAACACAGCTCCCGTCATCACGGTGAGCCCGATAACACCGGGAATGAAGAACTCGATGTAGGTGAAGTCCTCGGCGATGATGGATCGATCATTCAGAATTATCGAATCGGTCACGTTACCCAGGTTCTTGTTCATGGCCTGTACTAGGCCGTTCACAAGGGAGTATTTCACCTGGGTGGAGCTGATCGAGGGATCGGAGTAGATCACGACATCCGCCGAGGAGTTCAGATCCCCTGCCGATCTGTTTACCAGATCGCTGCCGAATCCGTCAGGAATTACAACAAGGAAATTGATCTGGTGCCGGTCCATATATCCCTTGGGATCATCACCCGAATCAACGACCCTGAGATCCGTGTTGTTCATGGAATCGAGATACACAACCAGATCCTGAGAAAAGGGGGTTTCATCGTTGTCATCCAGATGAATTATGTAGGTTTCGCTCCCGCTGTCCAGGAATATGAACCCGAACAGAAGCATAAGCATGATCGGGAATAGGAAGGTGAAGAACAGACCGCCCTTGTCCCGATAAAGCGTCTTCCAGTTTGCAAGGAAGACCGTCCATACCCTCTTCGGATTCATTTCTCCCCCTCCTTGATGAGTTCCTCACCCGTAAGTAAGAGAAAGACCTCCTCGAGATTGCTTCTCCTGACGTTTATTCCCCGGTAGTCCATGTTGGCCCCTCTGACCAGCTCAAGAATGTTCAGGAGATCGCTTTTGTTATCCAGGATGACGCATATCTTCTCCGATGAGCATCTTGATACCTTCACCCCGAGCCCCTGCACCAACTTCATCATCTCCGGATCCGGCCCGATGAATTCCAGTGTCGTTCCCTTCCCGTGTCTCTCGATCAGCTCCTCAACGGTGCCCTCGGCGATTATCCTGCCGTGGCTTATAATCGCCACGTGGTCGGCTAGCTCCTGGGCCTCCTCCATGTAATGGGTCGTCAGAAAGATCGTCTTTCCCTGTGCCTTCAGTTTCCTGATCACGGCCCACACCTCCTGTCTGGCTTGCGGATCCAGCCCAGTTGTCGGTTCGTCAAGGAAGACTATCTCGGGATCGTTTACAAGAGAGGCTGCGATCCCCACCCTCTGCTTCAAACCTCCGGACAGCTCCTGATAAAGCTTTTTCCTGTGTTCTCCCAGTTTGAGCATCTTAAGGAGATCTTCATTTTCGATGGGATTCTTGTACAAGCTTCTGAAGAAATCCACCGTCTCCTTGACGGTTAGCTTGTCGAAGGAGGTGAATTCCTGGGGAAGTACGCCGATCCGAACCTTCATCTTCTCCGATCCCTTCCTGGAATCGAATCCGAGCAAACGGACCTCTCCCTTCGTGGGTGTTCTGATACCCTCGATGATCTCAACCGTGGTTGTTTTCCCCGCACCGTTCGGACCGAGGAACGCGAAAACCTCCCCCCTCATTATCGACAGGGAGATCCCGTCCACCGCGTTCATCTTTCCATAGGTTTTCACGAGATCCCTGATCTCGATGACCGTGTCGCTCACAGATATTTCTTTATCCATGACTATCGGGATTGGTATCTATTGAGAATAGAATAACCTTTCCACTTACAGGTTCGGATCATGGATATCGAAATTATACTTGGATATTAGATGAAAAGATATTGACCTGTTTTACGGTAAAAGTAAATTAATAACCTTTCTCCCTTTGAAATATTTTTGTTATCATGATTGTTTTCTCTTTTTCATCGATCTCGTAGATAATTCGATATTCACCAATGCGGACCCTGTATATGCTCTCCTCTTTGGAGGATATTAGTTTGATATCCAAACCTGAACGTCTAATATGAGGTTCTTCCTTCAATTCATAAAAGATCCTTTTCACCCTTTCTCGCATTTCGGGTTTTCCAGACCTGATTTTGTCCTTCAATCCCTTAGAAAATTTCTTTGATATTAGCAGTTGATATTGAATCCGATCCACTCCTGATCATTTAATCGGATTCAAGAAAATCTTCAAGGTCGTCCTCGGTGAGATATTCTCCCTTTCTGATCTTTTTAACCTCTGCCCTATGTTCTTCGAGAATGTTCTTGTAAAATTCCTCTTCGGAGATTCCGTCCATCATTTCATTCAGAATGTCATCAAATGTCATATTCGCGTGCTTATAATAAATCAATCGATTGTAGGTTTCAGGAGTTATGTTAATGGTCTTGTATGACATAATTATCGTAACTATGATAGCTATAATAACTATATATCATTTTCTCACCCTCGATCAGAACTTTGAACCCCTGAAGCGGATTTCCCGGACATGATCCGGGTTTGCAGTAAAAAGATCTAAGAACTCAAAAACAACGCTCCGTGAGTATATGGCCGTAATAAAATTGATATTCTATCGGGCCCAAATCTTAAATATTAATCCATATTAGACCATTTCACTTCATTTGTTCGGGCCGGTAGATCAGCTCGGCTAGATCGCCTCGCTTGCAACGAGGAGGCCTCGGGTTCAAATCCCGACCGGTCCACTACTTCCTTCCTATCAATGCTAATTTAAAACGGAAGTGGTGGCCCGGTCTGTAGGAAAAAACTGATGAGACGATAATGATTAACGGTTTTTTCCATACCTTTGCCTGGTTGGTATAAATCGATAGGACTGCCCCGCGGCAAAGGTCCCGACCGGTCCAACGTACAACATTATAATCTCCATTAGTCATACCTTGGCCTGGTGAAATAATCAGACAATGTCCTGCCTCGCGGCAAAGGTCCCGAACGGTCCTTATTAACTTTTTTCAATGGAAAAAACAATATAATTGCAGGATGTAGATACCTTGGATTTTGATAGGGGCTGTTATTTTGCGGATCACGGGATTTCAAGGATATCTGGTTTTAATTATGGCGGTTTCTTTCATGACCATTCCGTTCGTTCACAACGCATCATCGGGAGATCCCGCTCCCACCCGGGCGGATCCGACGATCGACGGGATCATAGGTGCCTCCGAATACGAGGACGGGAAGAACATTGATGAGGGTAAATTCGAATTCTACTGGACAACAACGGGGGGGACGATATTCATCGGAATGAGGGGAGAAACGGAAGGGTATCTGTCCCTCGGACTCGATCCCGTGAACCTGATGACCAACGCCGACATGATCTTCGGGTGGGTTGATACCGGAGGAACCCCTCACATCAAGGACGCCTATTGCACCGATGACCTGGGAAATCACCCCGAGGATACCACATTCCCCGGAGGTACATACGACATCGACGATTTCGACGGGACGGAATCCGGGGGCACGACCACGATCGAGTTCAAAAGGGCAATGTCAACCGGCGATCCCTACGACAAGAAATTCGTCAACGGGACCGAGATGAAGATTATCTGGGCCACCAGCAACGATGACGACTGGACGCAGGAACATGACGATGCAGATTACGATACCATGCAGATGGACGGGACTGCCCCCCCGCCTCCTCCGCCTTCCGACGAACTGGACGGGATAATAGAAGACGGAGAATACGCCAACAGCACCTCGTTCGACTCCGGCAATTTCCTTCTACACTGGAACATCAACGGCACGAACATCACCATTGGCATCGAGGCTTTGGCAACGGGCTGGGTTTCCCTGGGAATATCCCCCACCACCATGATGCTCGACGGCGATTTCATCATAGGAGGTACGGATGGTATAACACCATATGCCGAGGATCATTATGCGACAACTACCACCGCGCATGTCCTTGATACCGACATCGCCGGAGGATCGGACGATTTCCTGGCTTACAATTCCACCGAATCCGGTGGATGGACCACTCTAGAGGTAAAAAGAGCTCTATCCACGGGGGATCCCTATGACAACGACATCACACTTGGAGATCCCCTGAACATAATCTGGGGAGTGAGCGGTTCCGATAATATCGCGGCAAAACATACGAAGGTCGGATACGGGACCTGGAGGGTTAATGCATCGGACGTCCCTCCGCCCCCACCCCCTCCAAAATCCGATTTCGACGGGATCATAGAATCCGGCGAATATGAAAACATGACAAGCGTGGACAGCGACCGGTTCGAGATCCACTGGACCATAAACGGATCATCGATAGACATCGGTATCAGGGCTCAGACGACGGGATACGTATCCATCGGTATCGATCCCACCGACCGAATGCTGAATGCGGATCTCATCTTCGGCTGGGTCGAGGGGGGTCTCGCGAGATCCGAGGATCATTTCTCGACCGGAGCAACGGGACCGCATTCGAGGGACGAGGACCTCGGAGGATCATTCGATATCATATCATACAACGGGACCGAATCCGGGGGGTGGACGACATTCGAGTTCAGAAGGAACCTTACTACGGATGATTCCTATGATCGGACTATAAAAACGGATGCTGCCTTCCCGCTGATATGGGCTGTTGCCGATTCCGACGATCCCATGGCCACCCATTCGAGGAGAGGTACCATCATGTGGAACCTCTCCAACGCAACCCCGCCGCCCCCACCTCCGCCTCCTCCTCCCCATATCTCGGACTTCGACGGGATCATCACCGAAGACGAATACACCGATTCGAAGATATTCGACCAGGACCGCTTCGAGCTTCACTGGAACGTAACGGGAGAGGAGATAACGATCGGATTGAAGGCACAGGCCGCGGGATGGATATCCCTTGGCATCGATCCCTCCGAGAGAATGGCTGATGCGGATATGTATCTCGGGTATCATGACGGCGATCCCCACCTGCTAGATCAATTCTCAACGGGCCCGGAAGGCCCGCATCCGGAGGACACTGCTCTGGGTGGAACCGATGACATACTTGACTTCAACGTGACGGAGTCAGGGGGATGGACAACAATCGAGTTTCGGAGGAACCTGACATCTGACGACCAATATGACAAAAGCCTCAATCTGACAGAGTTGATGACGATCATCTGGGCCGTATCCGATTCCGACGATCCCGCCTCCCTCCACACCAGAAGAGGGACGACGACATGGAGGATCATGGTAAACGACACCCCTGAACCGCCTCCTCCCCCGCCGCCGAAGAACACCACTCTGGACGGCCTGATATCCGACGGAGAATACGACGACTCCGCATCGTTCGGAGACGGATCCTTTGTCGTCCATTGGTCTATCAACGGTTCCATGATCTGGATGGCCATGGTCGGCCAGTCGGAAGGATGGGTGTCGATCGGATTCGAACCAACAACAATGATGAAGGACGCGGATATGCTGATCGGATGGGTGGACGGCGGCGGCCCCGGATTATGGGACACATACTCCACCGGAGAGCTCGGTCCGCACCCAGTTGACACCGATCTCGGCGGAACGGATGATATCATCGCGTTCAACGGAACTGAATCAGGAGGATTCACCACAATTGAATTTATCCGGGAATTGACCACGGGGGATTCATACGACAAAGATATTCCAACAACCGGTTCCCTGAACATCATCTGGGGATTGGGATCCTCGGACGATCCCGAGAGCAGCCATACTCAAAGAGGCTCCGGAACCATTCTCCTTTACGGAGATGAGCCGCTGCCGGCAGAGGGGATGGACGGCATAGTAACCCCAGGGGAGTACAAGGATTCTGCAACCTTTAACTTCGATAACTTCCGGGTTTACTGGACCATTGTTGATGATGAACTTCACATGGCAATCTCGGCTGTGACGACCGGATGGATTGCGATCGGATTCGATCCGGAGGATAAGAAGAAGGATTCGGATGTGATCCTGGGATGGGTCGAAAACGACGTCGTTCACATCATAGATGCGTATGCAACCGGCCCATTGGGACCCCATCCTCCCGATACTCATCTCGGCGGCACCACCGATATCCTCGAATTCAACGGCACGGAGATCGATAATATCACGACCATTGAGTTCGTGAGAAAGCTTTCCACCGGGGATGATTTCGACAAGGACATACCCACATCCGGGAATCTGAATATAATTTGGGCTTACGGAGATCACGACGATTTTGGGGAGTCGCATTCCCAGAGGGGATATGCTGTATTAACAATAGGACCCGGCGGTGTTGAACCGCCGGATGAGGCCGAACTTGACGGGATCATATCCGATGAGGAGTACGATTTCAACGGGACATTCGGTGAAGGTCTCATCTTGATATACTGGAAGGTGGAGGGCGATTCCATAAGAATGGCCCTGCAGGGGAAGACCACGGGATGGGTATCGATCGGGATCGATTATTCGGTACAGATGGCCGATTCGGATATGATATTCGGATGGGTTGAGAACGAC
>JBLIRG010000075.1:0-15224 GCA_049472195.1 Thermoplasmatota archaeon | reverse complement strand
CATAATATGATGAAATTCTTCCTCTTCGGGTTAGAGATTATCGGGTTGATTTTTTTCTCCTCTTATTCTTTTCCGGTTAGCGCCATTCCAGGAACCGTTCATTTAGATCTCAGATCCATCCTTTTCCTCGATCCCTCCTTGGATCATTATTGAGTCATAAAGAATATTAATTTTTTGATTCCAAATTTGAATTATACTGACAGTGTTTTACCGATATATTTTGTACTATCGATTTGATTCAATACGGAGTAGCGACAGGCAATTTTGCATAAATAATAAAAATATCAAATATATGAATTTCATGATTTTCAACATATATATCATTGCTCCACATAATTAATTCATCTTTATTTTTATCCTTAATCGTAAAATATACATTTAGTTCATTATTATTAAATACCTCTAAATTTTTAATATAATTATTATCAGATATTATGTCGATTTTTATTTTCATACAATACTCAACATCATGAGAGAAATTACTGATTCTAAATAATTGATTTCCTCTATATTTATCATTTGGTTGACATCTAAAACTTAAGGGTGAAATAAAAAGGAGTTCTAATGGATTTAATTGTTTAATATTTAATTCCTTTATACTAATATTTAGATAAAATAATGTTTCATTTATTTCTGATTCATATTCCTCACTTATATATAGATCTGTTAAAATTAGTGGTTGACTATAATAAAACGAGACAGTGTCAATATCATAATCATCTGATGCAATAAACAAACAACCAGAAAGAGAGATAATAATTATTATTAGGATCGAAAAATATATGATCCTATTTGTATACATCTTCTCACTCCATGAATATGTTTGTCATTAATATAGTGAATATCTCTCTCTTCATTTTTTTCCTTCTTGCGCCAAACCAGGAAACCACTTTTCCTCATTCTTCTTTGTTTCCTCCAAGGGTATAATAGGTTTGGTCAATATCAATGTTTTCGAAGAATGGACTCGCACTTTTTCATCAAATCGATATTGATCATTATATACCAAATTCATTCTTCATTTCTGATTAGTGACTGAAATATGATCGATCATATCCCGATCTAATCGTAAGCGGACAGGATCATCAATAATCAAATGCAATGAAATCGAGAAGATCACAATCTTCGTATATTCTTCTTCATTAAATAGATCCCATTCTCCTCCAATTCATCTACAACATGCTGATGGATCGTGAGATATCTGCCGTAGTTTGAATCGTAGGACCATTTACCGATTCTGGATGCTGGGGGATTGTAGGGTTCCCTTCTGGTTTTCGTGATCACCATGTGGTATTCTTTAAGATCCACGAGATAGAGTTTGTAATTGTGCTTGGAGCTGAAGCGGTTTTTGAAATACTTATGAACTGATCGTTTTGTAAAGGCAAAACCCGGTATCAATTGAATCGGAGTCAATCTTTCGATGTCACGGATCAGGATCTCCCTTCTCATCTTGAAGGGGAATCCCTTTCTGATGATCATTGATTTATCAAGAATTCTGTATTCATTCCTGTCAGGAACCCATTTTGTAAGAATTGTGAACAAGACAGCGAAGATAAGTATGATTTGAAATTCTAAAAGGAAGTCAAAACTGTTCACAATTACCTTAAATCCAGACAACAATACAAAAGGAGAAATCAGTATTAAATCCATTATTATGGCAAAAAGGATGCTATATAAGAAAAACAACTTGAGAGATATCTTTTCTTTGATCACAAGTGTATCCATCATCCTTCACCTTAACCTCGTCTCCTCTCCAATACAGCAATTTTCGATTAATATCATTTCCTCTTCCGGATCTTCATCCAGCGTCCAATGAGAACGTCCCGGATCTCCTCAAGGTTATCAGTCAGCTCCCACGGGGATCCGAAATCGTTTCCCGCGATGGTGACGCTCTTCTTCCTGCCCCTTCTTTTCACCACGATATAATTGGCAAGAGTCCTTTTTGACACATCGTATTTGATATCCCTGACATCGCCGAAACTCACGTATCCGATGGCAGAATCGGAGAACTGGATCCCGTTCTCGTATATCGTGAACCTGTCGCCGAGCCTCATGATCAGAACGGCCATGATCCCTATCAATACCAATGAAATGAAAATGGTCGGGGCGAAGCATGCGATATTCCCGCTCTCGATCGAATAATAGAAAAGGACCCCGATGAAGATCAGGATAATCACTCCGAGAGGTATGAACATCCGGGTCTTGATCCCGAGGATCTTCCTCTTCTCCCGATACAGGATCTTCCCCCTTTCAACCATATTTCATACTCCTTCAGGACCGATAGATCATGGGTTTTTCTCCACCCATCATCAGATTTATTCTCTTTTCTTCCAGGTATTTGTCGAGATCCTTGGGTTTTCTGTATCTCCAGTAATGTCGAACGATCATCTCCTGGATCTCCCAATCCATGAGAAAAGGAGTGATATGTCCCGGTTCCGAATCATGGGATAGTTTGAAGTCCATTGTGGTCTTGATATCATACCTTCCGTTCATGAAGTCAATGACCTCGAGGAAGGAATGAAAAGGAATTGTAATGGGATCCGATCTCTTGAATAATAGGGTAACGGAATCTCCTGTGATCACAACCTTATCTATCGGTTCGTATCTCAATTCCCTCCATTCTTTTATAATAAAATAGATAAAAAATGCCGGTCCCACTGTCAGGAGCAATGCTGGGATCAGGGAATAATCCTTATGTTTTATGAACGTCAGATAGAGCATGAACAGGACAAAACCAATTCCTACGGCGGCGCCGATCACAGAAGTGATAAATGCCTTGTAATTCCGATTGTGACTGTCAGAATTCTTCATCCTCATTCTGCTCTTCCGATGAACACTATGTCCACTTTATAATGTTTCTTCATGGATCAATGAAAAAGAAAGACGAGGTGTGTGGAAGAGGGGAGAGATCATGGGATGTGGGAAAGAGTTCGTGGGTTTAGCTCGTAGACACCTCGTCTGATTATTAATTGATCTCATTGACCTATATACGTTGCTTCCAAATTCTATTATTAGCAGAAAATCAGAAAATCAAAGAGAATGGATTCCCCCATCGATCTGCCTCGAAAAATAGATATCCACATCAATTGTTCACCCAAGCAGATCATTGTCCGCGGGTGAGAAGATGATGAATCCGGAAAATTCCAATTTAATCACGGGATTGCCTCAATCCAATGTCGAATATTATAACCCATACGGAGGTCAGGCATCGGCTCCCTCGATGTCGGAGAAGATGACGATCAAGGGATTGTCGATGGGATCTCTGGTCATGTATGTCTCGATTGCCGTGTTTTGTCTTCTGGCCGCACTTGTGCTCATCGGGTATTATCTTGTGGGATTCATATCGGGAGTGATAGTGATCTCGACATATGATATCTTGATAGTATCAGTAATCGTTATAATGTTCCCGATCTCAATCATTTCCATATTACGTATTTTCATTCCGCGATCGATAGAGATCGGACCCGGCGGTATCACATTCAAATCCATGAATAAAGTGAAATATCATTCCGAATGGTCCGAAATATCCAAGATCACAACGAGCAGGGACAAGAATATCCCGACTTCATCTCTCGGAATAGAAACAAAGGACGGCTCGATCGAGAAAGTATCGACAAGTGTCATCTCCGGCAGGAAACTCAAGGAAGGGTTTCCCCTGATTCGGATGTACTGCCAGCGAAACTGGATCAAAATCGAGAATGATGACAACTGGTGATGTGTTTTTCAAAACAATTGCTGATAACTCAATCATTCAATTTGATTCGATGCGACCGTTACGATAAAATAACCCGAGGATCGTTCACAAGACGGTGATAGGATGAAGGTTGCGGGGAGCTGTCATATTTGCGGGAAACCGGCGTTCCACACATGCATACTCTGCGGGCAGGCAGTATGCCAGGATCACGTGGACGAGAAGGGATTTACCTGCCGGAAATGCGTGCCGGGAAAGATCAACAAGGATAAACGCGGTGAGCGGAGCCGCGCCTCCGGCGGCCCAGGGGATCCCGGCGGGGTGATGGGTTGAGCGATCTCATGAGATCGGAGATCGAGAACCTCGATCACCCCGACATCTCCATGATAGAGGGGCTCCTCGGCGAACTGAGGAACAGCCCCATCCCCCCTTTCGCCTCATACGAGGCGGATCTCGAACCGATAAAGAAGGCCGCTGAGAAGATTAAGGCAAGGAACATAATCATAATCGGCCACGGTGGTTCCGTGACAACGTTCAAAGGGATCCTGGGATCCCTTGGAAGGAGGCTCCTGAAGGACCGAAGCTTCTTCATCCTGGACACGGTGGATCCAGAATACATCGGCTACGTACGCGGGATCTGCGGTCCGGAGGATTCCCATGTGATAGCGATCTCAAAATCAGGGAACACCCTCACGGTCCTGGAGCTTCTCACGATCTTCAGGGGATACCCGACCACCGCCGTGACCCAGCCGGGATACGGAACGCTGAGAAAGATCGCAAAGGCGGAGGGGTGGGACATAGTGGACGTTCCCGAGGGGATCGGCGGAAGGTTCTCGGGAGGCACGGCGTCCGCGCTTCTTCCCGCGATGATACTCGGCATCGACGTCGATTCCTTCATCGAGGGTTTGAAGGAGGCCTACCGATCCTCGAGGGAGGATGACGACATAATAAACATCTCGGGTGCTTTCTACATGATCGAGCGTCTTGGGAAGCGAATCATATTCCTCCCCGTATATTCCCGGGCATACTCCGGATTCAACGATCTGGTCACCCAGCTCTTTCACGAGACCCTGAGCAAGGGGAGGAAGGGGCTCACCGTCCTCGCATACGAGGGACCCGAATGCCAGCATCATACCAACCAGAGGGTCCTGGACGGACCGGAAGATGTGGCAACCCTCTTCGTCCTGGTGGACGGAAAGGAGGGAGAAGAGATCTCCTGGCCGGGAATACAGACGGAGTACAGGGGGATACCCATGTCGGAGATGGGCCCATACTCCCTCAAGAAAGCGATAATGTCAGAAGCAGGAGGCGTAATGGGATCAATGGACGAGATCAAAGCCCCGTGGGCGTCGATAACGATGAACGACGAATCGGAGAGATCCATGGGATTCTACGTCGGCATGATGCAGTACCTCGCATACTACTTCGCAATACTCCGAAGGGTGGAGCCATTCGACCAGCCCGCGGTCGAAAAGGCGAAGGAGATCGCCCTCAAATCAAGATCGGGATGATTGACCGAAACTATTTCATTCCCCCTTTCGGCCCCCTCCCCCTTCCATCCTTTATTACTTGTTCCCGCATAATATGGATTCCCGAAAGGAGAGTCTCAATATGTATGCAGGAAGTCTATCCATATGTCCGGAATGCGGCCAGGCAACCCTCGTTCACCAGGGAAGGTGCGATTTCTGCTACAACCCGGAATGCGATCTGAAAGGGTGCTCGTTGTAATGTCTCCTTTTTCGAAAGTATCCTGCCTTTTTTCCCATTTGTCCCTACCTCCTGATTACTAGATATGATATAAGCCAGGGAAAGCTTTAATAAGAGGGTTTTTTTACTCACGCGACCACCTCGGCCAATATACCAATGGATGGTGAAAAAAGGATGGCTAAGATCGGAATTACCGAACTGATTTTGAGAGATGCACACCAGTCAGTCTTCGCTACCAGGATGCGGACGGAGGACATGGAGCCCATTCTGGCGAAGATGGACCAGGTAGGATACTGGGCCGTCGAGATGTGGGGAGGAGCCACTTTCGACGAGCCGCTGAGGTTCCTAAACCAGAATCCCTGGGAGAGGCTCAGAACAATCAGGAAGATGATGCCCAACACGAAGCTCATGATGCTTCTTAGGGCCCAGAACATAGTGGCTTATCGGAACTTCCCGGACGACATCGTCCAGAAGTTCGTCCATTACGCCCACAAGAACGGCATAGACGTGTTCAGGGTCTTCGACGCCCTCAACGACCTTCGGAACATGGAGGTTCCGATGAAGGCCGTGAAGGCCGAGGGAGCGCATCTCCAGGCGTGTGTATCATACACCATCTCTCCGGTGCATACAACCGAGTACTACATCAAGTTCATGCAGGACCTCGAGAAGGCGGGAGCCGATACCATATGCATCAAGGACATGGCCGGAATGATCTCCCCAAAGAGGGCCTACGATATAATCAAGGGATACAAGGACCAGGGTGGAAAGTGCCCCGTGGACCTCCACTCCCATTCAACCTCCGGCATGACCGGACTGTCGTATCAGAGGGCCGCCGAAGCCGGCGTGGACATGGTCGACACGGATATGTCCCCCGTTGCCGAGGGAACCGGACACCCCGCCACTGAATCCGTCGTTTACGCGTTCAAGGATACAGAGTGGGACACCGGGCTCGACATGGAGCTTCTCATGGAGATCAGACAGCACTTCCGCAAGGTCGCAAAGAAGTATCGGCATCTCATCAGGATGGAGGCTCTAAGGCCGGATCCGTCCATCGTCATGCACCAGATCCCCGGCGGCATGATATCAAATCTGGTATCACAGCTTGAGATGCAGGGAGCGATAGACAAGCTCGACGACGTGCTCGAGGAGATACCGAGGGTAAGGGAGGAGCTCGGATATCCGCCCCTTGTAACTCCCACATCCCAGGTGGTCGGGGTCCAGGCCGTCATGAACGTCCTGTTCGGCAGGTACAAGAACATCCCCAAGGAGACGGTGGATTACGTCAAGGGGATGTACGGAAAATCCCCCGCACCCATAAAAGAAGAGATCTACCCGCTGGTTCTCGGCGAGAAATGGAAGGACGAGGTCATCACCTGCAGGCCCGCCGATCTTCTGGAGCCCGAGTGGGACAAGAGGGAGGCCGAACTGAAGGAGATGGGCGTCTACAAGGAGCCCGAGGACGTCCTCATATACGCCATATACCCGCAGGTCGGACTCAAGTTCCTAAAGGGAGAGGCCAAGGCCGAGTTCACATCCGAGGACCTGCCTCTTCCCTTAGACCACCCCGCAACAAAGGCAATGGTCAAATCATTCTTCCCGGAGCTGAAGGACATCTATCTGTATAAGGAAGAGCCCAAGGTGAGCGGTCCAGCCGCCATTCCCACTGAGTTCGACGTCGAGGTCGACGGTGAGATGTTCGAGGTGAAGGTGAATCCCAAGGGCGGGTTCATCGTTGCCGGCGAGGGCGGCGGCGGAGCTGCCCCCCCTCCCACCGATGTGGAAGGCGGTTTCAAGAGCCCCATGCAGGGGACCGTGCTCTCCATCAAGGTCAAGGAGGGCGACAAGGTCGCCGAGGGGCAGGTCATTGCCACCGTCGAGGCCATGAAGATGGAGACCGAGGTCAAGTCCGACCGCGCCGGGGAGATAAAGAAGATCTTCGTTCACGAGGGCGGCCCGGTGGAAACGGGAACCCTCATGATGCAGATCCTCTGAGGTGATGCGGATGGCCAAAGAGGGTTTGATCAACAAGGTCATGGTGGCAAACCGAGGGGAGATCGCCATCAGGGTCATGAGGGCCTGCAAGGAGCTGGGAATCGATACGGTGGCCGTTTACTCCGATGCCGACAAGAACGCCCTCTTCGTGAAGTACGCCGACGAGGCCTACCACATAGGAAAGGGGCCCGCAAAGATGAGCTATCTTGTCCAGGATAAGCTAATAGATGTCGCGCTCAAGGCCGATGTGGAGGGCATTCACCCGGGGTACGGATTCCTTGCCGAGAACGCTGATTTCTGCAAGCTCTGCCACGACAACGGGATCGAGTTCATAGGGCCCCCCGAGTCCGCAATGAGATTAATGGGGTCCAAGATCGACGCCAAGACCAGCATGATCGAGGCCGGCGTCAGGGTGGTCCCCGGAGTCGTCGAGGCGATCGCCGATCATGAGAAGGCCAAGGACATAGCCAACGAGATCGGATACCCGGTGATGCTCAAAGCCTCCGCCGGAGGCGGAGGCATCGGCATCAGGATGGTCTCCAACGAGAAGGAGATGGAGGAGGCGCTGGAGTCCATAAGGGTCCTTGCCAAGAACTCCTTCGGCGACGATTCGGTGTTCATAGAGAAGTTCATCGACGATCCCAGGCACATCGAGTACCAGGTCCTGGGAGATAAGAAAGGTCACATCATCCATCTCTACGAGAGGGAGTGCTCGGTCCAGAGGAGGCATCAGAAGCTGATCGAGGAGACCCCCTCCACCGCTCTGGATCAGGATCTCCGCGAGGAGATCGGAAAACAGGCGGTGCTGGCGGCAAGGACCGCGGGTTACTGGAACGCGGGGACCTGCGAGTTCATGTTCAAGGACGGGGAGTACTATTTCCTTGAGATGAACACTAGGCTCCAGGTGGAGCACCCGATCACGGAAGAGGTGACCAGAACCGATCTGGCAAGGGAGATGCTCTACGTGGCCTCCGGACTGGATCTCTCCTACGCGCAGGAGGACATCACCCAGACCGGTCACGCCATCGAGTTCAGGCTCAATGCCGAGGATCCCATGAACCAGTTCCAGCCCGCTCCCGGCAAGATCATAAAGTACGCGGAGGCTTCCGGGCCGGGGATCAGGATCGATTCCGGGGTATATCCAGGGTACACCATTCCTCCATTCTACGACTCTATGGTCGCCAAGCTGATCGTCTGGGGCGAGAACCGGAACTACTGCATCGAGAGGTCCAAGAGGGCGCTCTGGGAGATGCAGATCGGAGGCGTGAGGACCAACATCCCGTTCCACGAGGTGGTACTTGACCACCCCAACTTCGTCAACGGGGACTATTCCACGTCCTTCATACCCAGGTACAACATCATGGAGAAGGTGGTGGAGTACTACAAGATGAAGAAGTCCCAGCAGGGCGGGGCCAAGATGGCCGCGGCCATGGCGGCTGTCGAGGCTGTTATCGCAGGGGCCGCTCAGAATCAGAACAAGTGAGATCCGGAGCCTGCACAGTAGGCTCCGAATATCATTTTTATTATCGGATGATATAAATTTCCTTCTCCGGCAGGAAAATCGATCGATATCCTGATCCTGGGGTCGGATCACAATCCCAGGAATGCGAACCCCATCCCCGGGATCATTATCACGGCACCGGCTATGACATTTCAACTATTGATAAAAAAGGATTTGGAACAGATCCAGTATCGATTTGATCTGAATAATCGAAACACGTTGACATTGTTTTTATATCTTGATCCTGATATCATTTTCCATGAAAGTCAGGGACGCCATCAAATTACTGGAATCTGATGGCTGGTTCCTTGTCAAACAGAAAGGAAGTCATATGCAGTTCAAACACCCGATCAAGAAAGGGAGAGTGACCATAGCCGGTCATCCCGGTGATGATCTTGCAAGGGGAACCCTGAACAGCGTATTGAAACAGGCTCAGATCAAGGAGAGGTAAAGGATATGTATAAATTCATGATTGTGATCGAAAAGGTTGAAACAGGTTATTCCGCGTTTTCACCTGACCTTCCAGGCTGCGTTGCTACCGGTTCTAGCCGGGAGGAAACCGAGCAGAATATGTACAATGCCATAGAGATGCATATCGAGGGACTATTGGAGGACGGCCTCCCCATTCCGGAACCTACAACCATCTCCGAATATGTATTGATAAGTGATAGGAGAGCCAATGCCGTTTGATCAGAGATGATTTCATCCATTTCCCCGATAATAAGAGAGATTGCTATGGTTGAAATATCTCATAGACGAGATAATATAGATTGAGATGGACTTGTTGTCCGTTCACAATCCCAGGAAAGCGATCCCCATCCCCGAGATCATTATCACGGCACCCGCCAGCGCGTGGCTGTAAGGTTCCAGCCAGTCCACCTTTATCTTGGCGAGGCCCATGGATGAGAACATCACCACGACGAACATAGTGGAGATGGTGACCAGTGAGAATACCGCCGCAACGATGAACACCCCGATGAGCGATCTCTCGTAGGCGGGATACATCAAAAGCGGGATCAGCGGCTCGCAGGGTCCGAGGACGAATATGGTGAATAGGATCCACGGGGTCATGGATTTCTTCCCGTCGGTCTTCAGGTGGCAGTGCCCGTGCTTCCTGTCCTTGACCGCTCTCTTGATCCCCCACACCATGTAGACGAATCCGAATGCGATCAGGGCCCAGGCGGCGAGATCGCCCCTCACGCCTTCGAAAACCTCAAGGCCGGATACGGCCAATCCCAATCCGATCCCGATAAGCCCTAGAACGATCGATCCCAGAACATGTCCAATCCCGCATAGGATCGTTACCAGGGAGGTCTTCTTCATCGACCACTTCCCTGCCCTTGCCATCATTATGAAGGGAAGGTAGTGATCCGGTCCCAGCAGGGTATGGAAGAAACCAATGGATGCTGCCGTAAGAGTCAGGATCGCTATCGAGGTGCTCATCTGATCCGCCACCATATCTTTCACGGAATAGTGTTACTATTCCATTTATCGTGCTACCGATGGGATGAACCGATATAAATCTTTCCGGCGTCGGAATGAATAATTGATCGGCATGATGATCCGAAACCGAAAGCTTTCGTCGTTTGGATGACGGCAACGTTTAAGTCAACGGATCGTCGTAGTGAACGTATGCCCTTCTCAATTATCATCGACGGCCCGAACTTCATCAGCAGATTGAAGCAGAAAAAAGGCCAGGATTATGTTCTGAATACCTTCGATTTCGGAAAATTCCATCACTACATCCAGAAAAGATTGACCGAGATGCACCTGAACAGCCATCCCTTCGTACATACATATTTCATCTGTTCCGATGGCGGAAGTATCGGAACCATAGATGAATCCAGGCGTGATGAGCTGTTGAGAAAAATCGGCCACTCAAGAGGAGTGTCAGTCCTTGAAGTGAAACAGCATACGAGCAAGACACGAGGTGAGAAAGGGGTGGATATGACGGTTCTCACCAAGGCGATAGACTGTTTCAATTCGTCCGACAACCATGAGATCGTCATAATCACCCAGGATTCCGATTTCGTACCGGCTATCAAATGCCTGACCCAGCTGAACGCTCATGTGATAGTATGCGGTTTTTTTCACAAGAATTCCAACACGGATGAACAGCTGATAAACGTCAGTTACGATCATATCGATCTGCAGAAGATCATAACCCAGATGGATAAGAATCCGGACAAATATTGATCTGAAATCTAATTTTAAATCAGTGCGGGCCAGCAATGAATCCGGGTTCCATGTAATTATACTGCGGGTAAAACTCTAATTAACCGGAGGGTGTTTTCGGGATCGGTATCGATGTCGTATTTCAAGGCTCCCGTCGGAAACGGAACACAGGAGGACATGCAGAAGGATCCCAACTGGAACGGGGTTCCTCCCGTGGGGGATCGGCCGATCAGGGACAAATGGGGTTTTCTCGGTCTCGTCCTGATCGTGTTCATCGTCAAGATAATTATCTGGGGCGCCTACAGGATGATAACCGGCAGCGTCTACCCGTTCACTGATCCCGTTTACGGAAGTCAGATCACCTACTGGGTTGGGATGGTGGCCAAACCCATTCTCCAGCTCGGTCCAGTCTTCCTGCTCTGGCGGTATCTGTTCAGGGAAAAGGGCCTTCCGTTCAGGCTCACCAAGGTCAACCTCCTGTCATCCGTCGTATGGGGCCTGATCGGGGCGGTCCTGTTCTATATAGTCGCTTCCCTGGTATATGTCGGCCACATGGAGATCATGGGATACGGGACCGGTTTCCATATAGTGGCCGGATGGGACGGTGTGGGATGGGGCCTCACCATCGCCATGCTTTTCTCGTACATGCTCGGTACGGGAACTGCCGAGGAGCTGTTCTCAAGGGGCTTCCTCCAAGACCAGACCGGAAGGGCTTTCTCCATATCAAACGCGATACTGTTCTCGGCGGTTCTCTTCGCCGTCGGACACCTTCCGATATCGATATTCATGCACCACATGACGGTTATCGAGATCTTCTGGTACATGCTGGTGCTCGTGTTCATGGGGATCTTCTTCTCCCTTCTATATCAATGGTCCAGAAACATAGTTCTGGTAATCATCATACACGGACTCTGGGACTGGTATCTGACGTTGTTTGCAGTACGGGGTTCCATCGATCCGGGTTTCGCCTCGGATGCGGGGGCGAGCTTCGGGAGGATCGATTTCATCAACACGATCATAGCGGGAACCATCCTGCTCCTTTTCTTCTACGGGGTGTATAGAGTATTCTGGAAGAAGCAGTATTACGGCAAGATGTCCCAGCGGGAAGCAGCATTGAAGAATGCCACCATCGTCAGGAAAATAAGGGAGAGGGATACGGGAAAATGGCCCAAGCATCCGGTCGTTTTCACTTTTGCCACGGTCGGGATCTTCTGCGCGGCCATGTTTCCCATTGCCGGGATCATTGGAACGACCGATTCCGACAACTACACCGACACCCTGATGATAGGTGAGGAGAACATCGTCACGATAATCGAGGAAAGGGAGGACACCGAACAGGGATCGGTCACCGAGGGGGGAAGCCAGGAGATAATCCTGGACAACGGTGGAAATGCCGTTGTTTCGGTAAACCTGACCCTTTTGTGGGAGGACGAATCCGAATCCGATCCCAGATATACAAACCGGCCGGATCATTTCCAGATCAGCCTGATGTCGCCCTCGGGGGGTCAGCTGGGATTGAACGACGGGAGCAATCCTATGAACGGTGAGGGTTCCATTGATATCAGATGGGAAGCCAGGGAAGGCGAGGAGAGCAATGAGACCCTCTCGGTGATCGTGGATCTCCTGTCTGCGGGGGATCAGGAACCTCTGATCAGTCCGTTCAACCTCAGGAATATAGATGACAATTCCAACATGTTCAGACTTCATATTACCATGAGGGTGATGGTCGTAACGCAGGGTGAGGAGGAGAGCGGGAATATCAGATGGTAGGAACAGATACCATATGTTTTTACCTTAAAAAGTGAAAAATACCGGCATTATTCCTAAATTTGATTGATATATAAAATATATGGAGATATGTACCTTCCGTAACAGTCTATATTGTAAGTAAGGTATCAATATATATTCCTCCGAATTTCCCCGATTTGGTGACTGACATGATTACCAAAGGGAAACTAGCTGTGGGGGGTCTTTCGATCCTCCTCGTTGCAATCGTTGCAGCCGCTGGATGCATCGGGGGAGATGACAAACCCACAATGGTCCAGACAGGTTCGAGTACTGTTCTGCCTCTTGCGATCGCATGGGCTGCCGAGTTCGACGGCGCTGATATCACCGTCTCCGGCGGAGGATCCAGCCACGGAATTAACGCTCTTCTCAACGGAGAGGCCGATCTAGGCGACGCCAGCAGATTGATGAAAGGCAGTGATTACGAGAAGGTCAATGGAGATCCAAATCTTGTCAAGAGTGACGGAACCGCCACAGGCCCGGCGCCGAACGGTGTCTGGCCTCACAAGTGGGTCGTTGCTTACGACGTCCTGACAGTTGTTATCAACAACGACAACTCATGGGCGACGAAGTTGAACTACCATCAGCTTTATCTGATCTTTACTGACAACGAACCAGCTGTTTATTGGGACGACAGCAGGCTGAACCTCAGCGGCGCACCCCACGACAAGATCGAGATATACGCACCCGACGCCGCAAGCGGAACCTACGACTTCTTCTTCGAGGAGATCATAGAAGACTGGGGAAAGGACACCCAGGTTGCCGATACCAGGCTCAACTCCGGCGATCAGTTATACAATCCCTCGGCGGATGACAATGTGATCCTGAATGCCATAAAGAACAACAAGAATGCAATCGGCTACTTCGGCTACGCCTACTACAAGGAAAACACTGGATCCATCCAGACCGTGGCAATAGCTGAAGAGGATAACTATGTGGAGCCCGACCTGACGAAGGTCGCCACGTATCCGATGGCCCGCCCGCTCCACATATATACCGACGGTATACCGGAATCGGGCGACGTCAGAAACGACTACCTTCAGTACGTGTTCAGTGAAGAAGGTCAGTCCATAGTCCCCGAGGTGGGGTACGTCAAGCTGGAGCTGGTATCCCAGTCTCTTCTCAACGAACAGAGAACCCAGCTCGAGAACGCCTGAAGGTGAGATTGTTGTTCGGGCGAGGGGGGGGAAAAGGGGAGGCGTACAATCCCCTTACAAAGAAGGTATCAAGGTGGCCGGAGAGGATCGTTATCGCGATCCTCTTCATGGCCTCAAGCATCGCCGTTCTTGCCACTGTGGCGATACTATATACCCTGATCGAGGGGTCCTACTCCTTTTTCACCCACCCCGACGCCGATGCAGTGGATTTCTTCACGGGAAGGGAATGGATCCCAACCTCTGAAACCAATCCCAGTTTCGGTGTGATTCCGCTTCTCAACGGAACACTTCTGATAGCCGGAGGAACGATCCTTCTTGCCGGTCCCATCGGTATAGGAGCGGCGCTTTTCCTTTCCGAATTTGCGGGAAACAAACTCAGATCTGTCCTGAAACCAGTGATAGAGCTTCTTGCGGGGATTCCGTCCATCGTTTACGGATTTTTCGCGGTGATCGTAATCAGCCCGATTCTACAGGATCATCTGGATGCCGACTATTTCAACGCGGCAAGCGCAATAGTTGTGATGACCTTCATGGTTCTCCCCATAGTGGTCAGCATATCCGACGACGCAATGAAGGCCGTGCCGAGACATATGCGCGAGGCAAGTCTTGCCATGGGGGCTACCAAATGGGAGACATCGATAAAAGTAGTCCTTCCCACTGCATCCAGCGGTATCGCGGCTTCCATTTTACTAGGACTGGCTAGGGCTATCGGTGAGACAATGGTGGTGGCCCTGGCAGCGGGACAGCAGCCCTCCGTAGGCTTGAACCCATTTAGATCCGTGTTGACTATGACGTCGTATATCGCATCGGTCGCAACAGGTGACATTCCGCCGGGCACCGCGGCGGTGGAGGCTGCCTTTGCGGTGGGTCTCTATCTCTTCGTGATCACCTATATCATCAACAGGATCGCGGGCAGGGTCGTTCTAAGGATCAAGAGCGGCGGATCCGTGAAGAAGACCCCCCCGAAGTACAATTTCATCACCAGGTTGATTGAAAAGAGAAGGAAGGCGAAAGTGGAAAGGATGATCAAGAACAGGGCGGAGATAACAAAATCAATAGAGTCCGGCAATTTCGAAAGACGGGTAAAGATCGGACTCACACCGGAAAAGGAGAAAATGAGACTAAAATTCAGGCATTTCAAGGGAAAGGTCGGAGTCGGATCCGCTGCCATAAGCCTCATCCTTGCTGTTGTATTCCTGATCATTCTTCTGGTCAGGAC
>JBLIRG010000074.1:0-15396 GCA_049472195.1 Thermoplasmatota archaeon | reverse complement strand
GGTGATCGAAGAGATCCCCTTTTAACTCGAATTTCTGGGAGAGGAGAAGGAGTTTGATCCTCGCGTTCTGGATCTCCTGTCTCACGAAGAACCGGAAGAACAGATCGGTCATATCGACCTTGATATTTCCCTCCTCGATGTCTTTTGTGATCCTCCGGATCTCCCTTGCGTCGGCCTGATCGTCTAGGTAGAGGGCGCGGAGCGTGTTCATCATCGAGAAGAAGTCCCCTTCCACCCCGATCATGGGTGATTGTGAATCGGTGTGATCGGAGTCGTAGACCAGTCTGATCTCCCGTTCCAGTGAGTCCAATCTCTCGTTGATCCTCCTGATCTCGTGAAGTTGTTGATCTTCCATCGGTATGGGAGATGGATCATTGATCTTTTACGGTTTGCGATGTAAGGTGTTATTGATGATATGATACTCTAATTCATCAATATTTATTCATGAAAAAATGGTAGGCCCGCCCGAACTGATCACTTTCAGTCCGTTATATTATAATTGAATAGAAACTGCCAGAGAGGTACGACCTCGAAATTCTCAAGATCGAGATCCGGTACTCTGGACGAGATTATCATCCCCTTATCTATCTCAAGACGGGAACATGCATTTCCCAGTCCTTCGATTTCCCTCTTGATATTATCCGTGTTTAGATCATAGCATACCTGTATTGCCATAACAAGATCCTTGCCTTTCTTGGCGATGAAGTCGCATTCGCTTCTATCATCACTCCAATAGTATACTTCGAATTCTCTTCTCAGCAATTCATTACATACTGAATTTTCATAGAGTTTTCCCATTCCTTCCATGAACCTGAAACCGAGATTTTCCAGAAGGCCCGTATCTTCAATGTACAGTTTTTTTGTACTTCTCATGACCTTATTCAGTGAATAATCGAACCTGGGTACAACATGAATAAGATTCACTTCACGTAGGTACCTGATGTAATTATTCAGAGTTTCGAGGGAAATATCATGATTTCTGGAAAATTTCCTCGGGCTGAACTTGGCTGCCGGTGTCGATAATATATAATCCACCAGTATCTTCAATTTATGTATGTTGGCATCATATCTTTCTACAACATCCTTGTAGAGAATGGAATCGATATAGCTCTTGAGCAGGATCTTTTTTTGTATGTCGCTTTCAGCAAGGGCGACCTCCGGAAATCCTCCCCATCTCAAGTACCTTTCCAGCATATGTCTCGATCGATCCATATCATTTTGCGATAACGGAACTTCAGTGTTCATTCCATTCCATTTTGAAAATTCAATAAATGACAGGGTATTGAGTTTGATATCAATGGTCCTTCCGGTTAGCAGGGTCGTATATTCACCTTTTATGAATTTTGAGGATGAATCTGTGATTACTACCTGTCCGACCCTTCTGAGATCGAATTTCTTTCTGAGATATCCGACCCAATCGGGACATCTGTGAACCTCATCAAGGAATATATTTATCTTTTCGGACATCCCGATCCTTGAAAGGTAGACGCTCATTATATCCGAAAGGGGCTTTCCACTCAACATATCATCATCGAAATTGATGAGAATAATATCGTTTCCAGCGATTCCATCGGTCAACAATCCGTCAATGATCTGGTAGATGAGAGTTGACTTACCGCATCTCCTGATGCCTGTGATGGTCTTTATTTCCTTTCTATCCATGATCTTATCAACGGGAATTGCTGTCACTCGTTCCTTACCGATCAACTCATCGGGGAGCATCTTTCCCTGCCACCATGGATTCCAGTCGGTCAATGCCGACAATATCCGATCTTCATCATTGACCATGATCCCGAATATCTTTGGAAAGATATATATGTTTCGTTGTATCGAAACAATAATTAAATATTTGTTCAATTCTATCGAAACAGTATTGAATATAAACCTTAAAAGTGGTGGGCCCGCCCGGATCGTTGACTAAAAATGTTCTGATAATGATGAGGACCGTTTTTAGTCATACCAATAATTAGAAATTGATTACATCGGACGTGCCCATTTTCGTTATTAAGTAAAAATTTAGATTAGAAAATGGGCCCGCCCGGACTCCGCCAAAATGAAATACATTTTGTCTGCCAATAATTGGATAATAAATACATCGTGCGGCCCCATTCTCTACAAATGGACTTGAACCTAAATCAGAATGGGCCCGCCCGGATCTTCAGAAAATCGTGATATGAAAACGATCAGAACTGCGATTTTCCGGGCCAATGATCAGAAAACGATAGCATCGGGCATACCCATTTTCGTTAATAAGAAAAAAATGTAATTAGAAAATGGGCCCGCCCGGATTTGAACCGGAGTCTATGGCTCCCAAAGCCACAAGGATGACCAAGCTACCCTACGGGCCCATACATGGTTGGCGAATGAAATGAGACATCATGTCTTTTAATAAAATGCGGAACACGGTGGAGCATATAAACCCTTCCGAAAAGATCACTTTACCGATCTTCCATAATATACCGAATATATCGCTGACAGAATATGGTGATCCATATCCACGAAGGGCATCTCCTCCCTCAAAGCCTCCCTGTTGCTCTGGATCAGCTCCATTATCTTCTGGAAGTTGTCGGTGGCGTGGTGGATGTTCCCTTCCTCCGCTTCCCTGAGAGCATTTTCCGTGACCTCCCTCAGCTGGATCGGAAGATCCTCGCTCCCGAGGATCCGATCCAGGAACGCCCTGTAAGACCTCGAAGCCCCTCTGTGATCTCCGAGTTTATACAGAAGTGAAGCCCTGAACACCTGGAAGTAGTAGGCCAGCTTCTTCGGGATCTCGTCCGGATCCATCTTGTCAAGGACCTTCAATGCCTTCTCCGGACCGTTTACCTTTTCCTCCAGCCACGGATACCATATCCTCAAAGCCGAGATCATGGAGGATGCGAGATCGTCCCCCGCCTTGAATTTAACGGTTTCCTTGAGTTTGTTCAATCCCCTTAGGTATTCATTATCGCTGACATCTTTGAGTATCGTCACGGACCCGTCGTAGATCCTGGATCTATCTCCCTTCCCCGTGGGCATTTCAGAGATCAGGTCCTTTCCCATCTCGACGATGAGGTCCTTCGAAGGTATCATAAGCGCGGATCTGACCATCAGCTCCACCGCCCGGTCCGCGCTGCCGCATCCCAGGAGGTGATGCATCTCCTCAGCAACATAGAGCGGCACCGGACCGAGCCCCCTCTCGTCCTCGAGAGAGAACGGGGTAGGGGGCACGTCGCCTCTCAGATCCTGGTAGAACCCGTAATTTATCAGCTTCTCGTGAAAAATCTCGGCCAGGTCCCTGTGCGCCTTCTCCAGATCGGTCGCCGATAGATTGTTGACCGCGTGCTCCTTGACAAGGTCGTGAAGGACATATCCGCCCGGCGTCTTGAAGAGAAGGTGCATGTCGCACATCTTCTTCAGTATCTCCAGTGGAACCCTCTGATCCTCCTCGATGTCATCTTCCGACAGCTGAAGCCTGCACAGGGATATCAATCCCAACACCCGGGCTTCCTCGGCCGTAAGCTTCGAAAAGATCTCGGCTGTAAGGAAATTGTTGAAATCGGAGACATCGATCCCCATCCCCTCCTTCTCGACGAGGACTAGCGCAAGAGGATGCCCCCCGGTCCTCTCTATGATCTCGTCAACCTCCGACTCCGGGAATCCCCTCTCGATCAGGAACTGCCGTGATGTCTTCCGGTCGAAACCCAGCAGTTCGATCTCCCCCACTAGGTTGTTGATCCTGACATCCCTAATATCGTAGAATTCGGCTCTGAAACGGGAGAGGACGATGAGGTTGATCCTTCTCCTGGTCCCGATCCTCTGCTTGAAGGACTGCAGGAACATAATCACATCCTGGGGAGCCCTGTGGAGATCGTCGAACACGAGTATGAGCGGTATGCTGTCCGGGATCTCCCTGAGAAGGTCGCATGTATTCTCGATATCCGTTTCCCTGCCAAGGTCCATATATGTCTTCAGGGAGTCCCATCCCGCCGATGCGAGGAAATTTCCCAGCTCTTTGAGGACATAGGCGATCGTGGTCCATTCCTTCAGATCGATATAGAAGATGTTCATGGTTGAGGAAAAATCCTGGGTTATCTTCCAGGCGAGGGTGGTCTTTCCCACACCGGCAATTCCGTAGACGACGGTGATCCGCCTTTTGTTTGATTCAATTGCTTCTTTTATCTCTGCTATCTCCCTCTCCCTTCCGATAAATATATCCGGCGGGGACAGCGTGTGGGCATACTGGGCCTTTTCCCTCCTTTTTTCCTTGACCACCTTCTTGTTCTTGTCAAGCATGCCGTTTTTTGTCACCTCGGATATGTTCTTCAGGGTTACCTCCTTGGACTGTAGAAGGTTCACAAGCGACTCCTTCCTGACCTCATCCTCACCGCGGACCTCGATGACCTGGGTTCCGAGTTCCTCCAGAATTGATCTTGAGACCATGATCCCCTCGTCTGTCAGCATGTAGACCTTCCGCCTTCTGGTAAGGCCTCCTATATGGGCCAGATGCTCCTCCACGAGGCCGCGGTCGATAAGTGACCCGACAGCCCTCGGGACGGCGGACCTGATGATTCCCAGATTGTTGGCGATCCCGTCCTGGGTGACATCGATGGGAGCCTGCATCTCACCCTTGAATCTCGTATAATCCAGGAGAAGGATCTGTATCTTCTCGCCGACCGTAAGCCTCTTGCCCTTTGTCACCAATGCACTCACCTCGGGTGATATCCCTCACATATACCTGATAATGCTTCATCTTATTTAGAAATTTTAAGCTCATGCACGATCCAACACGATTTTATATCGAGAATACCTGATACCGCCCATGCCGATCAGGTTCACCTCCGACCTTCTTGAATCTTCGACGGATACACCTCCCCTGGGCTGCAGATACTGCGACAGGGGATCGAAGATGGTGCTGTATATAACGGGGATCTGCGCAAGGGACTGCTTCTACTGCCCCCTCTCCGAGGAGAAGAAAGGAAACGATGTCTTGTACGCGAACGAGAGAAAGGCAGATGGGGACGGATGGATGGATCAGATCGTTCTGGAGGCAGGATCCATGAAGGCTCTTGGAACCGGAATAACCGGAGGGGATCCGCTTCTTTTTCCCGATCGGACAATTGCCGTGATAAGGAATCTGAAGGAGGCGTTCGGTCCCAGGCATCACATTCACCTGTACACTTCGGGGCCGTTCGATCCCGACATACTAAAAAGGATCAGGGAATCGGGACTGGACGAGATCAGATTTCATCCTCCCGTAGAATGCTGGAGCGGATTCGCCCGCCTCGGAGCGGGTTCTTCCGGGGGGGATCCCTGTCAGGCTCGAGAATATCATGATCTTGTTTCGGAGGCGAGAAGGGTCGGTCTTTCCGTCGGATTCGAGATCCCGGCTGTCCCCGATCCGAAAGGTTCCTATGGAGTATATTCGGACGGATTGAGGGACCTTCTGGATTACGCCGCAAGGGAGAACCTGGAATTCGTGAACATCAACGAATTGGAAGCTTCCCATACCAACGCCGATGATCTCAGGAGCAGAGGTTATGAACTGATAGGGATCTCCATGGCGGTTGAGGGATCGAGGGACCTTGCCTGGAAGACCGTCGATGAGGTGAGAAGACTGAATCCGGACTCCTCGACGGTTTTCCACGTTTGCTCGTCGGTGTACAAGGATGCGGTCCAGCTCAGAAACAGGTTGAAGCGGATGGCAGGGAACCTGAGGAAGCCGTACGAACTTTCCACTGAGGACGGCACACTGATCAGGGGGGTCATCGAAGCTGAGAACGTCGATGATCTGATGAATCTGCTGTCCGAAGAATACGGTGTTCCGGATGATCTTCTGGAGAAGATCGGGGATAGGAGAATCTTCATAGCACCATGGATAATCGAGGAGATCGGTGAGGAACTTGCAGCCGTATGCTATATATCCGAGGTGTACCCCACCTATGACGCCCTTGAGGTCGAGAGGATGCCTATCGGTTCCAATGATTAAATACCGGATCGTGCATCACGGTGGTCAATGGATATGATCAGGATCGGTGTCGTGGGTCTCCAGGGAGACGTCGAGGAGCATATCACCTCGTTCGACAGGGCCTTTCGGGAGTTCGGGATCAAGGGTACATCGAAATGGGCGAGAAGGCCCGTGGATATGGAGGATATGGACGGAATAGTGATACCGGGCGGGGAATCCACAACGATATCCAAGCTTTTAACGAAGTTCGGCCTGAGGAAGATCGTGTTGGACATGGCCGAACAGGAAAAACCGATCCTGGGGACATGCGCCGGGTGCGTTCTGCTCGCCAACGAGGGCGACGTACTCGTCAAGAGGACAGAAACGGAGCTTCTGGGCCTCATGGATATGTCCGTGGATCGGAACGCATTCGGTCCTCAGAGGGAATCCTTCGAGGCTCCCGTGGAGATAGACGGCCTTGGAACATATCCGGGCGTCTTCATAAGGGCGCCTCTGATCACCGCTGTCAGAGGAAGGTGCACGGGCATCGGGAGATTCAACGGGAAGATAGTCCTTGCGAGGCAGGGGAAGATGATGGCGGCCTCGTTCCATCCCGAGCTCACGGACGACATGAGGTTCCACAGATTGTTCCTCGATCTGTTCTGAATTCCGATATTTGTTCGATCATATGGAGATCAATATATTCTATCAGGGTAAATATGAAATATCGATCCGGGCTATTCCACCCCCATGAGAGGTCTCTTCATCGGAAGGTTCCAGCCCCTCCACAAGGGGCATCTGTCGATAATCGAACATGCTCTTTTGGAGGTTGACGAGCTTGTGATCGGTATCGGGTCCGCCGAGAAGAGCTACCTTCCGGATGATCCGTTCACCGCCGGGGAAAGGATCGATATGATCCTTGCGGTTGTGAGGGAGGAGGGATGGGAGGGAAAGGTGATACCGGTATCCATCCGCGATATAAACCGGTATTCGATCTGGGTGGAGCATGTTGTGTCGCTGTGTCCCAGGTTCGATCTCGTCTATTCCAACAATCCGCTTACCAGGACGCTGTTCCGGAAAGCCGGATATGAGGTCAGGGACACGCCGATAATTGACAGATCAAAGCTGTCCGGCAGACAGATCAGAAAGAGAATGAGCGAGGGCGGGTACTGGGAGACACTGCTTCCGGCAGCCGTGTCCAAGAAGATAATCGAGATCGGAGGTGTGGAGCGGATCAGGGAGATCTTCGGTCCGGGGGATTCAGAGTGAACCTCACCTGGGAACGTCTGGTGGAGGCCTCCGTTTCGAAGGGACTGCTCCTGTCTGCGGTGGAATCATGCACCGGTGGTCTGGTGTCCTCCCTGATCACGGATGTACCGGGAGCGTCAAAAGCCTATTTAGGCGGTCTATCGGCATATTCGAACGATCTCAAGATCTCGTTGGCCGGTGTTGATGAGGATACGTTAATTGGAAATGGTGCGGTAAGTCCCGATACGGCCCGGGAGATGGCCGAGGGATTCCTGCGGATATCCGGAGCCGACATAACACTCTCCGTCACAGGGATCGCTGGTCCGACCGGAGGGACCGATGAGAAACCGGTGGGGACCGTATACATCGGTATTGCGGTCAAGGGGGGTGAAACCCATGTGGAGGGTTTCTTCCTCCCCGGCCTCACCAGGACCGGGTTCAAAGAAGAGGTGGCGAAAAGGGCATTGTCAATGATCCTGGCAACCGTTGATGGTCTTTGACAATCTAAAAATACCGCGGTAAATTATAGGGGTAGAAGGAGTGTGTGTGCAGGATGGAACCCGTTTGCCCTCTTGATTTCAGATACGGACAGCTGGATATGAAAGAGATCATGAGCTATCAGGCCAGGGTGTTGAGATGCCTGCAGGTGGAAGCCGCCCTTGCCAGAGCCCATGCGGAAGTCGGAAATATACCAAAGGAGGCAGCGGTCGAGATATCCAGAAAGGCGGATCTGGACTACGTATCCATAGAGAGGGTGGAGGAGATCGAGTCGGGGATAAAACACGATATCATGGCCATTGTCAATGCGCTCACTGAGCAGTGCGATGGAGATGCCGGAAAATACGTTCATCTCGGGGCCACATCATACGATATCGTGGATACGGCCCTGGCAATGCAGATGAGGGACGGTCTTGACCTTATCGATCGGAGGATCGGGAAGCTCGAGAATGCACTGATAAACCTCGCCGAGAAGCATCGGGCTCTTGTCATGGTGGGCAGAACGCACGGGCAGTATGCAATCCCTATAACCCTGGGAATGAAGATGGCGGTTTTCCTTGCGGAGGTCCACCGCCACCGGGTCAGGCTGAAGGAGGTTCGATCCCGGCTTCTCGTCGGGAAATTATCCGGGGCCGTGGGAACAGGGGCCGCACTGGGACCGAAGGCCTTCGAGATCGAGGAACTCGTCATGAAGGACCTCGGTCTTGGCATGGAGGAGGCCGCAACTCAGATCGTCCAGAGGGACCGTCTGATCGAGGTCCTCTCGCATATATGCAACATCTCCGTCACCTGCGAGAAGATAGCAACGGAGATAAGGACCCTGCAGAGACCGGAGATCGGCGAGTTGGGGGAACCGTTCGACGAGAGGAGACAGGTGGGTTCATCCACAATGTCCCACAAGAAGAACCCGATCACCTGCGAGAATATAACAGGACTCGCGAGGACCGTAAGGGGCTTTCTGATACCTGCCTTCGAGAACGGGATTCAATGGAACGAGAGGGACCTTTCCAACTCGGCGTCGGAGAGGTTCCTGATCCCCCACATGTTCATAATGATCGACGATGTCCTCGTCAAGCTCACAGGGGTCCTGTCGGGACTCGTTGTGAACGAGGAGAGAATATCCGAGAACCTGAAAAACGCGGGAAGCGTGATCATGGCCGAATCGGTTATAATGACCCTGGTCGGAAAGGGCATGGGAAGACAGGATGCCCACGAGGCCACGAGGAAAGCGGCCATGAGATACTATGAAGGGACGCCCTATCGGGACGCTCTCCTCGCCGATCCGGATGTCTCCTCAAGGTTGAGCCCCGAAGAGATCGATACGGCATTGGATCCGAGGATGTATACCGGGGTCTCCGGGGATCGGGTTGACCGTGTTGTCAAGATGGCAAGATCACCATAGAGGAACCGGGTCCGGAGCCTCGACCACCCCCCACCCGGAGTTGTCAGCGGGGTATCCCGAATTATCCTCGATGTAGAAGCAAAATGTACCGCCGTACCCTGGATCGGCCCGGTTGTTCAAATGGGACACAACGAGAAAATCCCTTGCGTCTTCATTTCGATAGGTGACGGACCAGGCAGGAGATCTCTCCGTAAGCACGAAATCGATATCCGAGAGGCCGTCTTGGAAAATACTCTGGTCAAGATCGGTGCATCCTGATCCGGCCATGGTTGACAGCATTGCGGCGGGGTAAACGGATGATATGAAGTAGCTCCACGATGAGGAGGAGCCCGGTTTGATCCACAATGTCCTCTCAAGCGGAATAACATCCGCCTTTCCCTTCCTGGTGAACGTTATCCCGAACCAACCGTCGAATCCGGATCCGAATACCACACCTCCGGTCCTGGATACGGCCGATACGATGTCGCGATCGGTAACGAAGGAGGCGGGATCCGATGATGATCTGGCCGCCGCCAGAATATCATCGGCATCCCCTGATCCCGCGAACGTGAAAGATAATGAGAAATTGGCCTTTGACGAGGAGTCGGCCACGGAGGAGAAATGAGGATTAGGTACATTGTCTCCGTTTATGATCGTCCCACCGCTACGGATCAGCCAATCCGGTTCCATCACGAGGTCAAGGATCTGCCTGGGGGGTTGGTTCGGTCTCTCCGATCCCAGCACCATTCCGCTCTCGCCTGTAGCATCCGATATCAGGAACGTGTGGTCGTTTATGTCGAGATCTATCCTGATGGAATCACTGATGACCCGGAAAGTGAAATATATGGGTCCTTTTATCAGGCCGTGGACGGCGATAACCGTCCTCCCCTCCGGCGCCTGGTATGTTATATCCAGTCTGTCGCTGATGGTGGAGAAATAGAATTTAACCACAAATCCGTCGATATGCACGGGATCGAGAAGCGGTATGAGAGCCCCCTCGGAGAGATTCCCCTCCCAGAAACCCAGCAGGTCCCATATTCCGATGTACTGCTCCCTCCATATTTCAAGATTGGAGAGGGTATACATGGCCATGTTCTGGTAGCTCCTCCACAGCGATGACTTGTCCGACCAAATCTTCGGAACGTCCCATTGAATAGATCGGAGAAGGGATGAGAGTTCGGCCTGTGCGTCCCAGAAATCCTCGGCAATGTCCCTTTCGAACACCTCGGTGGCGTTTGCCTCGGGAGTTACGACGAATCCCGATTTGTTGGCCTCCGCAAACGGTTCTCCTTTGTTTAGGTTGAAGAAGATGATATTATCGTTCAACGGCCTGGTGTCGAACCAGGTGTAGATCCTGACTGGAAAATCGAACTCGATCTCCCGTTTCGCGGATTTTTCGGACTCCGTCGATCCTCCGAAACCGCCGAGGTCCGAGGTCAATGTGAAATCCCCGCGTAATCTCAGATCCCATTGGAGCCTGAACCACCTCTCTTCCAGGGCTTTGGGGAACGGAACCCCCCCGCATCTTGTGCCCCGGCCCTGCTGAACACTGGTATTTTGAGATACCTGGGAGTAATTGGTCATCGATTCCCTGGACCTCTCCGGATTTGCATCGGTATACCATGCCCTGACGGAACCCATGTTGTCGACGAGGAAATCCCTTCCGAGGACCAGATATCCCTCCTCGACATCGAGTTCAGGTGTTATTCCGATCATCTCCTGCTCGAGAAGGGATCCCGCAGGGGTTACTCCAAGCGAATCCCTGCCGGGGAGCGAGGTGTGGACAGCCAGAGAATACGGGTCCTTGGTATGGATGTTCTCCCTCATGCTAATCATATCGAATTCCCAGAGGGGAGTGCTGAAATCATCCGGATCGATCTTCACTTTTTCCTTCACCTCCACCGGGCTCTTGTCCATGTACAGGTAGGAAGCGAATATGTCCGCGGTATCCACATGACCGACGTCCAGGGCGAAGTTCAGAAGTCCTATGATCGTCTTGCGGTAAGAGTACCCGGACCTGGCCTCGTACCGCTGGAAATTCTCCTTCTCGGATTCGCTCCACGGCCGGAAACCGGTGGGATTCATGGAAACCATCGATCTCTGGGACGAGAAGTAGAGATCGATATTATCCGCCAGGTCATCGGGAATGTCCCCTGTCCACCTGACTAATCTGATCGCGATCGCAATATTAAGGGCGAGTTCGATATCTCCGGGATTGATGACGTTAAGATCCGTCTGGGAATTCGCATGACCGATCCTGTTGGCGGTTCTCATCCTTGCCAGGGCGTTCAGCATGTATTCCACATCCCTGGCAAGGCCGGATCCCCACCCGGTCGTGTCCTCGTCCATGATCTCGAATAGAACGTCGAACATCCTGGCCGGATCGAGTATATCCGCGGATATCGACAGATCCCTCTCGATCCTTTCACCCTCCGAAAGCGGGACCAGATTTACAGTAATATCGATCACCGCCCGGAGAGCCGGAACGATAGGTATCGATCCGGAATCTCCGTACAGAAGCGAATTCGTGGACACCCTGAGGTTGGCATTCTCAAGACCCGGACCGGGGGTTGGTATATCGGCGTTCAGATCTATCCTCTCGATCCGCACCTCCCGGCTGACAACGTTAACGGAGTATCCCGAGACGATGAACCTGGATATCGATACCCATTGCGGAATCTCCGCCTGAATCCTGTCCGAGAGATCATCGGGATCAAGATCGCTGTTGGCGGACATGAACGACAGGGTTCTGGTCCTGAGCTCCGTCTCCAGTCCGGAGAGATCGCCGTTCCAAAGCTCCTCCGCCGGCTCATCATCGAGAAGGAGATATGAAGCCGCCCCTGCCGATATGATAAGGATTATCGATAGTACCGCAACGGGGCGCGTGATGTCCGTCATGCACCAGCCTCCCCGCGTACGACCAGGGATGCCACGTAGAACTCGTCGATCCCCTCGGAAACGTCGGATATGACATATCTTTCATCGGTGAATACCACCTGATCGTCCCTGGATCCGGAGGTTATCTGAAGATCTGTTCCGATACCTCCCCCCCCTGAAGCGGTCAAGGTGAAACCGGTCGATTCCGGGAAGAACCAGGCAACCAGCTCAGTGATGGTGTCTCTAAGAAGTGTGTCGTTGGCTGTAAACGAATCCGCCGTCAGCCGTATGGCCGTGGAAATTGAAACATCATGATAGACCGTATCATTGATCACGAGTTCGTTCACGGTTGCTTCGAGAATCACGTCGAGCTCTCCCTCGGGTTCCTTCATGATATATTCCTCTTCATCGGATATCATGCCAGGAAGGAATGCACCGATCAATATGCCGGATACCGCCATGATCAATCCAATTGCGATCGCAATTTTCATGGAGATCTTCAGGCCGCTCCCTCCCGCCCCCCTCTCCGTCAGGTCCCGGTGGTCACTCATACAGGATCACCTCCAGAACGCCCGGGATTATCGGTCCGTCCCCCGTATCGATGCTAACGTATCTTCTTGCGGAGGACGATGGATTGTCCTGGTGATCGGTGACGGATTCCCTATCGGGGACGAATTTCACGTGGTCGATACCGTCAAAGGTAATCAAGGAGATCCTTGCCGGTCTTCCGTTCCTGCCGTCGGAGTCCAGGCCTGGCCCGTCATCTGATATGAAAAGCTGATAGGAGAGACGGCCGCCGATCCCGTAAGCGGATACAATATTATCCGCATAGTAATCGGCATCCTCACGTCTATCCTCCTCCCGTTCCGCCGACCTGTGGGTGATGACGGCATAGGAACAACCCGATATCAGAATGACGAAACCGATGATGATGACCACCGCTGATACGGCCGTATTGCCGGAAGCCGGATCGGAAGTGGTTTTATCCAATTGCCTGGGTATGGGAAAACCTCCGTATTACCATGATTTCAATAATCCAGTACTCTTTTAAAAATTTCCGGTTCAACCTCGTCGCTTCTGGATCGTAACGATTCCGTACCCAAATGTTTATTAATACCGGTTTGACAATTAGCATGTATGAGGTGCTTGGGTCGTTATTCTCTTGGTACTGCCGTAATTTTCAACACAATGATCCTCGTTATCTCGGGATTTCTGTATTTCTCACCGGAGGTCTCGGGACAGGAGGATCCGGATCTTGGATATTTCTCATCCCAGCTGATCTACAACAGGTCCAGGGTGCTTGGGGCAGGTGTGGGGATCGGTGATGTGGATGGCGATGGAGTGGAGGACATTTCCATATGCGACTTCCAGGGAAATGTTCTGGTCCTGAAATACCAGACCGATGGAACGTTCGAATCTCAGACCGTATGGTCCGAGCCCGGTCCGGCTTCCAAGTCCAAGTCCCTCAACGAGATCAAGGTCACAGATGTACTGCTCGACAAGCCCGGACCCGAGATCCTGGTGGGTGGGAATTCAAGAAACCTGACGGTTGTCTATTACGAGGAAGGATGGAAGTCCGAGGTTCTGTACGCATCTTCCGCACAGATATGGTCCCTGGGGATCGGCGAGTTCGATTCGCTGTATCCGGGAGAGGAGATTTTTTTAAGTTCCTTCGACGAATCCACCGATGACCGGGTTCTCAGATATCTCAAAAGAGATGGCACCGGAGGTTTCATTTCAGAGGAGATCCCGATGCCCCATACGATAAAGGCCGTCGACGTTCTCGATATAGATTCGTCGATACCAGGAAACGAGGTGTGGGTAACGACCTCGCTCCAGATGAAGGACCCGATAACCGGTGACGATACGACCCTTTCCCTTCTTCTCGAGGTTTACCATGACGGATCCGGATGGAAGTACGAGGAGATCGACAGAAACCAGGGAAAGCTGATCGCCAATCTCGAGGGCGGCGATGTCTGGTCGGGACATGACGGAAATGAACTTCTGACCGTTGACTTTGACGGGAACTGCACCATGTACTGGGAAGGTGAGACCGGTTTCGAAAGCAGGGTCGTGTTCCGGGCTTCGGACAAGATAGGAAACTACGCACTCCTCGAGGGAATGGCCGTGGGCGATTTCAATCCCATGAACGATCGCGAGGAGGCTCTCGTAACCGGATATTACAACGATGTGACGCAGATCATCGACGGGTCCGGTGAGGTGGTCCCCGATCTTGTATGGTCCAAGGTTCTGGATAATCCCAACCTGGAGATATCCGGTTTGAATGTGGGTGATGCCCTTCCGGATCACCCCGGCGATGAGATCATCGTCGGATCCCGGGAGGGGTGGGTGGAGATAGTATATTTCGAGTTTGACGGATTCGATATCGGGATACCTTCCGGCGATATCGAGGTACTCGAGGGGACGACGAGGGACCTCACCATGTCCGTGATCCCCTCGGGCTACTTCACCGGATTGGTTGACATATCCGTGACCGGGGGGGAAGGTCTGGACCTTACCTATCCCCGGTCAGTGGTTGTAGAGGATCATGATCCGGTTGATTTCACATTCTCTATCACCGCACCCAACATCAACACTCCGGAAAGCGAGGTTCTGATAGCAGTCAAAGCGGAATCGGGAGGTGAGATCATCTCCCATTCCACGAAGATCATCATCAGAGGTATAGGAGGTCAGTATTCCCTGAACATCGATCCCCCATCCGGAAGGATCTACAAGGAGCTGGGGGAGACCTTTATCGCAAGCGTCTCCCTGGATGATTGGACAGATCTGGATATGGTTGGGATCGAGGTAACCCACGATCCATCCGTATACGCCGTATGCGATACTCCACTGATGAAGGACGGTAGTGTCAATCTGACGATCATTGCCCTGGCCAATGCGACCGAGGGGAAGAAAAGGGTAAACCTTATGGCGCTTGACAACGGGATCCCCGTTGCTGAGAAATTCGTCGATGTGACGATTGTCACGCTTGCCGGCCTGTTCACGAGCGATATTCGTGACGCGGGTGACAGCTCGTACTCCGTCGATATCAGGTTCCTCGGTTCGGATCCGGTTTCCTCTGTCACCATGGAGGTTTTCGTGGGTGGTGCGATGGTCCAATCGGTGACTTCCGGTTTCTCATCCGGGGATACCGTGACCCTGAATTTCTCCATGCGGGAGACGGGGGAGAAGGAGGTGGCGGTGGTTCTCAAGAATCCCAGCGGTACAATATTCTCCCAGCATGAGCTCGGAACGGTTGATTACCAGGAGGACGAGGGCGGACCGCAGATTCTGATGTATGTTATCGCGTTGATAATGGCGATAGTGATAATCGTCCTGATCGTTCTCGCGTTATTCCTGGCCTACACGGCGCTCATGACCATCGCAGGGACTAAAAAAAGCGTTTCCGGCACGTCCCAAGGACATTGAACTCAAGAAACGAGCCGATGTTTATCGCCGGCGACAACGG
>JBLIRG010000073.1:0-15422 GCA_049472195.1 Thermoplasmatota archaeon | reverse complement strand
GGTCCATTTGGGGAAGTCGATCTTGCCGTCGATAATCAATTTATCGGGGATATCCTCATCCCCGATCTTGAGAAACTCCTGCCATCTCTCCTTTGACACGTTGAAGTAATCCATCGGGGAATCGCCTCGAATTGGTATCTTCATCCGGATTCAAATATTTATCCGGAGTTGCAGATCATATTTCGAACGCTTTGGATTATCAATCCTCGTGGAAAGGACACTCTTCCTCGTGATCCTCCCAGGACTCTTCATCGAAATACTCATCGGAATGGGGGCAGTATTCTCCGCTTTCATCTCCATCCGGATCTTGGCAGTACCCTCCTCGATAACTATCGGTTCCACCGTAATCATTGCCGTGGCATCCGCCTCCGCGGCCCCATTCCAATCCGATGTCATCGACAAGATCGATTCCCGCGGATACGAGAAATGCGCCCAACCCGATGAAACCGCAGAATGCGATGAACACGACCATCGCTTTTCCAACTACCATGTGATCTCCGATCCTTTCATCGTTTTGCCGATATAAACCGATCCCGATCATGTCGGGACAATCTCATACAACATTCACATCGATGGATAAATTGTTAATATTCAAGGGGGTATCGATTTTTCGTGAAGGAATGGATGAGATCACTGATGACGGGAGAAATAGAAAAAAGGAGTATCACGGGCTACCTGCTTTGCATTCTGATATTTCTGTTCTCCATCCTGCTGATATCCCAGATACTGTTTCCCGGGGGGTATTCAGCCCGTGAGAATTTCATCAGCGATCACGGGTCCGGGGAGTTGAATCCAACCGGATCATGGTTCTTTATAATAGGGATCGGGATGATGGGGATCCTTCTGATCCCCTACCTTATATTCATCTTCAGGAGGACTTGGACGGTTCTGAGGTCGGTATCCCTGACAGCCCTGATTGGGGGTATTCTGGGATCGGCAGGATTGTCCATGGTGGGGATATTTCCCAAGGGAAGCGGTCTCGATCACCTGCATAATATCGGGGCGGACCTGGCGTGGTATTGTTTTCTGATATCAATGATATCTACCTCCGCGGTCATATTTTACGGGATCGTCGGGAAAAGGGGAGGATTCGATCCCGTGAAATTCCTCATCGTCGAGATCTTGGTTTTCATATCCGGGATCAGCGTGTTCATATTGACGATCCCGACATTGAAGCAGTGGACGGCGTTTCTGACCGTGCTTCTGTGGTTGATCGGTATCTATTTCGTTCTCCCGGAAAGAGTGAAAAGTAGAAATCCTGAGAAATGATAAATCATTGAGACTCAATGAAGGGTGATCGAAAAGGCAGCATCCTTATCTGCTCGATTTACCGGTTTTCTCTCAAATCTTTTATTGATCAAATATGCGAAAACAATCGAAATAAGCAATCCCATGAAGGTAAGGATGAAGGAATGACCGTAATGTCCTCTTTTCTGGAATGTGCTGCTTATGAACCGATCCAGTTCGGGATTGGGATCCAGATCTCCACCCCCGTTTTCATCCCATCTGATGAAATCCGGTCTTGTCAAATTCATTGATAGCGGACCCACGAATCCATGAAAAAGCAGGACCATAAGGATCAGCAGCGGAATCGATAACGAGATCTGATTTGCGAATTTGATCCTGCGTCCCTTAAAAATAGATATTAATACGAGAACGATGAGAATGAGGGAAAGTGGATAGGATATGATAATACATATCAACGAGGTATAATAGAAAAATGAAGTTAGCGGGGAATAATGAAGATCGAATTCCTCAGAATCTGACCTGAGCAGTTCATCGACTTCGATGCGGGCCTGACCGTCAATGACATTGATCCTGATCTCTCCATGGAATCTCTGATCCCAACCACCGGAATTTCTGTATGTACCCGTGTTGCTTATGGAATACCAGTCGTTGTTCAGAAGAGCCGCGGATAGGACCAGAGTAAAGAATATGATGAGACCGATGGACAAGATTGATTTCAATGTATTGAATATCTCGTATTTTTTCGTCAATAATAATAATATTCGGAATTTCCGTTTATATGATTACTCCGTGCATGTGATAATAATTTCAACACAGGATCAGAAGATCACGAAGAGGAAGATCGCAAGCCCGATGACCATCGGAAACTGGGATAAGAACATCACAGCCATTCTCTTGATGAATACGCGTCTGTCCCTGACGGATCCCTCTATGAGTTTGGGAAGGAACAGCGTCGTGAAGAAGGTGATGACGGATGCCGTTACCATGACGCAGGAGGAGATCTCGACCTCATCGGTGCGGGTGGCATTGATCGGATGATCTATCGTTTCCTCGATCTCCCCATCCCCTGAAGACGAGGATCCCCCGGGGGTCATCCCCGAGTAGGAGATGATCAGAACAGCAGCCACGAGGGCGAATACCGAGATCGAGGTCGGTCCGATACCCAGGGCTAGATGCTTGCCGAAGGTCTGCTTCCGGATCATCCGCTTCGTTTTCTCCGAATACCCGATATTCCGGAGGAAGGGATTGTAGGGCTTTCCGTTCTCCAGAACGATCCTGGGATCGGATGCAAACTCGTCGACCGCATTGTAGTAATAATACCCGGTTCCCACCGTTGATAGTACGTTTGCAGTGCAGAGGAAGATGCCTATATACTTCACGAGATCCCATTGATAGGAGAGCAGATCCCCGCTTGTCATCAAATATATGAACAGAAATGAACCGTAGAAAAATGGCGTCATGGGAAGAACGGCGAGGTACACCAGTTTCTGATATTCCAATGAGGTCATCCGGTCCTCGTCCGCAGGCTCGATCCTGATCTCCCTCAGGGCCGCTCGGTATTTTTTCACGAGCACGGCCGCGGTCAGCAGATAGACGAAGCCCGGTATCATAAGATACAGGGTGAACAGCATCAATTCATTCATAAGCCAGCCACCTGATCATTCCCGGAACAGGTATCGGTCACTTTTTTCTAAAGTGGAAATCCCTCTCGCACCTGAAGCATCTGTACGTGATCCTCGTTGTCCCATATTTGTCGTAGCTGCCTGTGATCTCCTCTGAGAAGAAATCCAGCAGGTCCCCGTCGCTCATCTCCGAAAACTCGGGATCGGGAAGGATCCGATCCTCTCCTGTCTTCTCCATATTCCATCCGCACTTCGGACATTTCCTCATCGATCGTAAAGGGGATCGTGACTATATAATGATGCCAATCCCGGATTGTGGATCCAGTATCATTTCAGCGGACCTAGGGACATGCCTCTTATCCTGTTGATGACGGCTATTTTCAGGGGATTATCCGAGACGGCCTCCGCGAAATCCAGCCGATCGAAATATATTCTAAGGCTCCTGACCTTGTAATCCTCGTAGATAAGGACCTCGGCCTGCCTGGATCTGATGGTTTTCCCGTTCTTCAATTTACAGACCGCCACGAACTCCTCGAAGAACGTATTCCCCTCTATCATGATCGTCACCGGTTCGAAACGGATCTCCGGGAGCGTGGAATACAACTATTCGATCCATTTTCTCGCACCCTTTTTACCCTCGAGTTTCATACCCAGGATCTCTATTTCACAGTCATCCGAAAAGAGATCCAAAAAGGACTCAACATCCCGCTTCTCGATCGCCTTGTCCAGTTCCTCTGCAGCATTTCCGATCCTTTCCTCATCCACTTCCAACGGATCACCCTGAACCGATTTATTCCGAACAAATATCAATATGGGGAATATTCATAATTTTCCCAAGATCAGATGATAAGTATCATGTCAGCGGATATCGGAAATAGATCGAGTCGATCCCGAAGTACTCCTTGATCATGCCGCAGATGTTCTGCACATGTTCCCGTTCGGGGACCGAAACCGCAAGGTAATAGAAAGGAGGGCGAATCCACACGTCGAATAATGTGTTGTTTACCGCCTGGGGGAAGTTGGATACCTTCTTCATCATTATTATCTCGTCCATATCCGAGAGATCACCCTTCATCATCTCTCCGTAGTCGACATATCCTCCATCGTCCAGTTCTATGAGGTAGTCGAGGAATTCCATGCTGAACTTCTCGCTGTCCTCGTGCCACTGTCTGAAGAAGAGGATGCCGAAACCCATTCCCGTGTCATCCTCTTCGGCCAGATCTACTTCGATCTCCTCGGATGCATCGATGCCCCCATCCCCCACCGGAACCTGAGGCATGAGAGTCAATCACGATTATCGTTAAATTACTTTCTCCAGATTTCGGGACCTTTCCATTCATTTAATCGAATTTATTTATCCTCGGATATCAATAATATCCGATATTTTCGGATACGCAATATGTCGGTACGTTCAGAATCCGGGAGGTCTGGAAGCCATGCCGGGTTTTGGAATATCATCCGGTTCCTTGTATGATCCGACGTCCGTCCCATCATCGTAACGGACGTTGATGATCCCGTAATCCGGTAACGTTTCACTCTGCCGGGACCTCTGTTTGTATGTTCCGATGAAGACCACGATGATCAGAAATAAAACGCAGGCAATTACCATGAATGCAAAGCATAAGATGAGGAAGAGGGAGTAATCTTCCTCTTCGGTTACCTCCACCACAAAGGTCAGATATTCGATTACGACAGGATCACTGCCGGCCGACATCCTCCCGTACATGACCTTGATGGTTATGGAGTAGGAGCCGGTCTCCGCATCCGCTGACGGTGATATGAGGATATTTCCCGTTGTCTGCTCCCATTCGTCGAGTCCGTATACCTCTGTTCCGAAATAAACGTCGATCCCAGGTACATCAACCGGATCAATCTCGTCCAGATCCATAACCAGGGTGTCGTATCCGTTCCCCAGGTTCGTCAACTCTACTGGTACGGATAGAACCTCACCGACGTTGACGTGATAGTTGTCCAGGGCCGTGTAAGCATTGATGAGATAATACTGGAGAACGTCAAGGAGAATGGAAGTTCCGGCACCGGTTATCGTCCCGGAATCGGAGATCCTCCAGTTTCCGGATATCTGGATGTAATGAACCGTCGAAGACGATGTCATCCTCGGCACATGGATCCTGCACTCGATCACGGTGCTCGGATTTTCAGTGTCCAGAATTACGGCGGGCGGCACGTCAAGATCGAAATTACCCGATCTGTTTTCAAGCTCGAGCGTGATGTATTCGTTTTCCATGATCATCGGGAAGTCGGCGCTGAAATTTATCTCGAATCCGTATGTCATATCATCCTCCGGATGGGAATTCACCTTCATGATCGGATTCGGTGCTGACATCCTTACGATCGGTATATTCGGATAACGATCCGCATCCCTGACGTCAAGGGATCTGGACTCCCTAATATCCTCGCTGCCGACCACAACCGCATGAATGTTTTTCAGACCCTCTACCGCGGTCCAGTTGGTCGATGCTGTGGCATGATCCCTGGCTCCGATGAAATCTAAGAGAATCTCTTCTCCGATCCTTTCTTTCCCGTCCAGGAACATGATGTTGACGTTGAATGCCGGTCCGTAACCGTCGTTGTAGACCACCACATGAAGATCAACGTCGTCCCCGGCCCACGGTCGATCACTGGACGCTGCGATATTGGATAAGCGGAGTTCGGATGAGAGAAAGATATCCTCTCCCTGGGAATATCTCTTCTCGATCTCGGACCGGCTCAGCGGTCTGTTGAAGATCCTGATCTCGTCCATCATTCCCGCGAACCTGTATCTGTCCTCGTTTTTCTGCCTTCCTATGGTGAAACCATTTCCGGACCAACCGGGGCCGCCGTGGCCTCGCTGACTTCCCGCAGGTCTGCCATTTATGTAGTACGTCTCCCGGTTGTCATCATAGTCGTATACATATGCGATGTGATTCCACCTGTCCCATATCACGGATCGGTTGGAGAAGAAGTTGCCGTTGAACTGGGTTAGAAGCCTGCCGTTGTTATTCTGTATAACATCCCCGAGGAGGATCCGGTGGTAGATCTCATTTTGTGCGTAACCGTCGTCTATGAGCGCAAGATACTGTATGTCCAGATCGCTCTCGGGCAGTATCCACATCTCGATGGAAACTGATCGATCGCAATCAAGATCTGATTCGACCAGGATGTAGCCTCCGGTCCCGTCGAGCTTCAATCCCCTGTCGAAAAGCGATCCCGATACGACCCTGGCCCCTCTCCTGAGAGTTCCGTCATGGGAGGACCCGCTGACATCCATTGTCTGAACATCGTTTATCCCGTCCTCATCGAATGTATAATGGAGGACCAAGGATTCATCGGACGAGGGTTGTGCTTCGGCTTCCTCATTTGAGATCAGGACGGAAAACAATATGATAAGCGATAAGATCGATACGGAAAATATTGCGGACCTGCCTCTCATCTGATCTCCCCGATGACGGGATATCCTGGTGTGGATATATGGGATTTTCTGAGGTAAATGGGGACAGATCAATTCGACGTCATTTTTTTCTTCCTTGCGGAGACAACAACGATCTCCTCCCCATTCTCATCCTCTTTATGTGTCGGAGGGGAAGTGATGACCTTTGCCCCGTCATCCTCCGGTTCATCGCAGATCTCGAACTCCTCGAGACATTCAATCCGGTCCTTATCAGGCTTTGACCTTGCTGGACCGCCGATTGTCACGGAAACCTTTGCCGGTCTGATCACCGATCCCGATATCGTATAACCTTTGGAATGGACATGGGCTACCGTATCCCGGTACTGCTTCTCGTCCGGAACGGTCTCGACCGCCTCGTGGATATTCGGATCGAAGGGATCACCTTGAGGATCGATCTCCTCTACCTCATGCCGGCTGAGGGTGTTCATCAATCCCTTTCTTATCGTTTCCATTCCTTCTGCGGTCTCCTTCATCGCGGGATTATCCGGATGTTTCCTCATCTCCTCGATTGCCCTATCAAGGTTGTCTATTGTCTCTATAATCCCAAGAGCAATGTTTTTCAAACCCGACCGGACCTTCAGACCTATATCATTCTTCTGCCGATTGCGGTAGTTCTCGAAATCCTTTGACTCCCTGTCGTATTTCTTCTTGTAGGCTATCGCCATCGCCGTCTTCTGGTCCAGCTCGCCAAGTATTCCCCGGTTCTCCTTCTTGAGATCGTCGATCTTCTTCTGTAGCACAGCCGGATCGACGCATTCCTCATCCCAGTCCTCCGCTTCCATCTTGTCACGGTACAGGTCCCTGATGAAGGCGATGATGCTTTTCTTCTGGTCATCTGCCAATGTCGGGAGATCCCCTTCTCTGGCACAATCCTCACATAAGGCCCTCATATCGCCGGTATCGATCTTTTCCCCGTCCGAACCCTGGGACACGTAGCCGATCTGAAGCTCATCCCAATTCAGTGTCCTGCCGCAGGATTTGCACGAGAACTCGTCCCGGATCCATATCTCCTCCTTTACATCCTGTGGGACGACGTCTTTCTTCATCTGGTGATGGCCTCCGGGGTAATTCGATAAAAAATAGCAGGGAGTTGGTCAAATACCTTTTCCATCAAATGTCAAGGAACAAAAATCAGAACGGTAAAGGACACTTTAAAAAAAAAATAAAAAAAAGTAAAAAAAAAAGGGGGGTCTAAAGACCCCCCCAATTGGAAACCGTCCGGATGATCACTCTTCTTCGAGGGTGTCTCCGCAGTACGGGCACTCCTCGGCATCCTCGTCGGTGACGGTCTCGCCGCAGCCGGGGCAGATCCTCTCGGAGGATTCCTCTTCTTCCTCTTCCTCGTCCTCGAACTCTTCCTCGGCGGGCTTCCTCATGATGAACACAAGGGCCACCAGGACCAGAACGATGAGGACCACGAGGACGATTATGGTTATGAGGTCGGCGTTGTCGTCGCTCTTGAAAGTCTTCTCGCCGGCTCCCTCCTCGATCTCCTCGTTCACGTCAGTGAAGTAGTAATCAAGCTTGCCCTTCTTCACATCCTCGAGATCCTCTTCGGTGAGGAACACGTAGTATTTCATATCCCCGGAGTGCCAGGTCATGTTGAAGGTGAGCTTCTCGTCATCGTCGTTTACGATCACGAACCTGACAACGATGTTCTCGAATCCGACCTTGTCCTCGCTTCCCTCCTTGACCGGGACGGTGACGTTGTACTCGTCGCCCTCCTTGTCGATCTGATGGTTGTCGAAGTCTATATCGTCCCAGGTGGCGGTCTCCACGAGTGTTACGGTCTCCCAGTTGCAGTCGATATCAACTTCCATATCCTCCGTGACATTCACGGAGTCCGGAAGATCGGCCATGTAGCCGGACCTGACATCGGCTTCGTAGACATACTCGTCGTCCAGGGCGAACTCGACAGACATCGTATACACGCCCATGGCAAGAACGATGGAGTAGTTGCCGGTGGTCATGTTGGTATCTGCCATGTAGGTGTCGTTGCCCATGTGGAAGATCACCGTTACGATCTTTGACTCGTTGTCAACGTCGGCAAGGTATGTTTCCGCATCGACGAATTCAACATGTCCGGAGACCGTATAGGTCCTCTCCATGAATGACACGGGTATGGAATATACCATGTAATCAACGGTATCTGTGACGTTAACCGAGAGGGTGGTGTCCCCGGTCCAGTCGGCTGCCGGGGTGATGGTGACCACATGGGTCACATTGTTGTAAGCGACCACGATGTTGGCACCTCCGGAAACGTCGGAGTAGTTGAGCATGGGTCCGTCGGCATCGGTGAAGATGTTATCAAGGTCCACGGTCCGAACCTCGTTCTTGTACCCCTCGATGGATGTGACTGTGAGAACGGGCATGTCGTTGACCGGATCGACCATCACGGTTCCAGTGGTGTTGAGCCATGAGTCCCCGGTCATCCACAGAGACAGAGGGAATACGGCTTCTCCTTCCTCGATGTCGGTCTTGAGAACGGCCATTCCCATGGTGTTGTTGTCCATGTCGATGGTTACGGTGAAGTTATCATCCTCGAATGTCCAGATGGGATCGTATACGGTGACATTGGTCTCATTCTTGTATATGTTGACACCGAGCGATACGTTGTAATCGATCTCGTCATCAGGATCGTAGAAGAGATCAAGCGGGTTGAATGACGCTTCCATGTCATCCTCGGGCACGTAGACGGTCCTCATCTCGGCCGGAGCGACCGGATCGTTGACCGCGCTCACGACAACGTCGATCGTGAATGTCTCGTTTGACTTGGTATCGTTGACGGCGATCTCGAAGGACTCCTGTCCGTACCAGTTCATCGGGGCCGTGAAGTTGTACTCGACTCCCGAAACCATCGTGGCGGTTATGTTCTCGAGCATTGACATGTCGGGATAGAATGAGAGGGGATCATCGTTGTAGTCCATGAAGAAGTCGGCCAGGTCGGCCACCGCATACATGTCCTCATGGAACTCGATGGTATCCTCCACCTGCCGGGCGGGGAGCTCCATCCACCCTACGGTGAACGCATCTTCCTCGATTTCCATCTCTTTGTATCCGAAATCGTCGGTCCCGTTGAGCACCAGGTCATATGCTCCGACCATGCCCATCTCGGGGACGGTGTAGGTGTATGTGAAGATCATGTGATCTCCGTTGTCCACGTATGTCATATTTGCCGGATCGTTCACAACCTCCTCGAGGGTGAGGTTCTCCTCCCATACCATGGATCCGTCATACCAGAGGTTGAAGTATACCTCACCGGTGTCGTCCAGGTCGGAAGCCATTCTGTTAACTGTCCATGTCAGGTCGACCTCGCCCATTCCGTCGTTCACGACGGATGTCGGGTCGATCATGATGTCCCTTATCATGTCGGATCCGTCCTTGACGGTGAAATTGACCATTTCCTCGTCGAAGTAGAAACCGATAACGGGATCGTAAACCGTTATATTCATGTATACATGATAATCGTTGGGTACCAGCGCAGCGGGGGCGGTCTCATCCCAGTACCAGGAGATCTGGGTGGGCGCCACGCCGCCCTGGGCGGTCTTGTTCCAGGTGTAGACCTCTTCGCTCACGGCAGGGTCCGCGGTATCGTTGACAACGGTCAGAACGATATGGATCTCGCCGAAATCGTCATCCATGTTATTCCTCAGATTGTAATCGAAAAGGATATACTGCTCTGAGGTCGTGTAGACATCGCCTGGAGTTATTGTCATATCGGTAAGGAGATCCTCGAAATTTGCGGGCTCCGCATTTGAGACCGGCGCTATGAGCATCAAGCTCATCAGAGCCGTTCCCACCAGCAGGATTACAGCCAGAGTCGAAATGAACGGACTCCATCCCATCCTGCGATTATTCTTATCAGAAGTTTCAGTCATATACTTCACCTCTTAATTCATGTTGCTTTCCCATACAGATGGCTCTGAGGCCATCATGAATTTGGCATGAAAATAAACCATATATAAAGCTTTTTCGAGGACACACTCTCAATATCCCTATGTATTTCATTCATTGTCGAATTTTTTTTAACATATCATGTCAAATAAATGTATTCTCATCCGATTGAGGTCTACGATCGGCGATAACCGTTCTATATTGAATAAATGGAAATAAATCCTGAATAAATCCTTTTAAAAATTGATAGATCAGTCGGACCATAGATCGGAGACCGACATATCGGCATCGAACTCCCCCTCCAGAACCGACCTTCTGATCCTGACGACCAGGTCCTGTATGAAATGAAGATTGTGAATCGTTGCCAGCCTGGGTCCGAGAGGTTCACCCCCCTTGAAAAGGTGATAGATGTAGCCCCTGCTGTAATTCCCGCAGGTATGGCATCTGCATCCGGTGCTTATGGGCGCATTCAATCCTTTCCATCTCGAAGCCCTTATGTTCTCCCTGCCGTCGATCGTGAAAACGCTTCGGTGTCTTGCATTTCTCGTGGGGAAAACCGAATCGAACACGTCCACACCGTTGGCTACCGATCTGATGATATCCTCGGGCTGTCCGACGCCCATGAAGTATCTTGGCCTGTCCTCCGGAAGAAATTCGGTTGATGCTTTCAGGGCCTTGAACGTGAGATCCTTGTCCTCCCCTATCGAGAGACCCCCGATCCCGTATCCCGGAAAATCCAGGGAAACCAGCTCCTCGGTATTTTTCCTGCGAAGCTCCATGTCCGTTCCGCCCTGCGTTATCGCGTATAGAAGCGGGAGCCTTCCATCGTCAAAAGGGCTGAGCTCCTCGATCCCGCCGGTTCTGATCCTCTCCATTGACCGGCGCGCCCATTCCACGGTTCTCCTGGCGGATGATGCCAGAACATCGCTGTTGGAGGGATAAGGGGGACAATGGTCCAGGACCATTCCCACGTCCACTCCGTGCATAACGTGGAAATCCACGACCGATTCCGGAGTCACTATTACCTTTGCCCCCGAATACGGGGATCTCATGAGAACCCCCTCATCGGTTATTCTGGGATCGAAACCCTTCCTGATGAACTGGAATCCCCCGGAGTCCGAGAAGATGCCTCCGTTCCAGTTCATCAGATGATGCATGCCGCCCTGGATCCTTATCGACTCGCTACCCGGTTCCAGGTGAGAAAGGAATCCGTTTGTTATCACGACCTTCGTTCCGGTTTTTCCGAGCTCTCCTGACTCAAGCGTTTTGACCGACAATTTCGTAGCCACGGGCATGAAGAAAGGCGTCCTCACCTGGATACCGGAGGGCAGTGCAAGGATGCCCGACCTTGGTCCTGTCGATCCCCCGCTGATCAGCTCGAACGTCATTCTCTATCACCCTTTATTACGGCCATGGAATCCCCCAGTGAGTAGAACCTGTACCCCCTCTCCAGCGCTTCATCGTAGGCTTTGAGGATCCCTTCCCTCCGGTGAAAAGCCGATACGAGCATGAGGGGAGTGGACCTGGGAAGATGGAAGTTTGTGATGAATCCCCTGTAGGGAAGCTTGAAATCGTAACCGGGCGTGATGAACAGATTGCTGTGCCCGCTTCTTTTCACGCATTTCCCTGATCTGTCGAATCCGGTTTCCAGGGTTCTCATAACCGTTGTACCCACCGCCCAGATTCTCCTCCTTCCGGTTTCAAGATAGTTCGACACCGCATCCTGTACGGCTGCGGCTGTTTCATCGGGTATGATGAACTCCTCCTCTTCCATCCGGTGATCCTCTATCCTGACGCTTTTGATCGGGGCGAACGTTCCGAGACCCACATGAAGTGTGATGAATTCGATCCTGATCCCTTTCGATCTCAGTTTGCTCATCAGGTTCTCAGTAAAATGAAGCCCGGCCGTGGGTGCGACCACGGAGCCCTCGCGATCTCCGTATATAGTCTGGTATTCCTCGGGATCCTTCAGAATCCTTTTTATGTACGGCGGGGTGGGCATCACGCCGCATTTTTTCATCCATTTCACCCCATTATCCCGATCGAGGGCGCTTCCGTCCGTTATGATCTCGAGAAGGCATTTGCCCTCCCCGAGCCTCCTTGCGATCCTGATCGAGGCCGATCCGTCATCGGAGATCAGCTCGCCTCCTTCCCCGATCCTTCTGCCCCCGATCAATCCCTCCCAGAGGCGGTTCCCGGCATATCCAAGGAAAAGAACCTCTGCCCTGCCGCCCGATCCTTTTCTGGCAAATACCCGGGCGGGAATCACCCTTGTCCTGTTGAGTATCAGAAGGTCCTCCTTTTCCATCAGATCGGGCAGCTGCCGGAACCGCAGGTGATCGTGCGCCGGGGGATCCGATCCCGTATCGATGAGGAATAACCGGGAGGAATCGCGGGGAACCGATTTCTCCTGGGCGATATGTTCCCTGGGAAGGTGGTAATCGAAAAGATCAAGATCCATCCTGTTGACCTCTGCTTCCTAGAAATTGATCTGATATTAAACATTGAGGTATGCCGACCGTACCGCTGGTGTGATAAACATATTGGGCACAAAGTAATTATAATCATGAAATACTAGAAAGGTTCATATCATGCTTGTTATTCCGGAAGGTCGATCCCATGAGAAGGTGGCATAACTTCATTTTGACGTTCCTGGTGGTGACCGCGTTCGCGATAACTCTGTTGTCAGGTACCGGTGGATCGCTGGAGGTTGATATCGAGCAGGAAGGGATATTGGCCAATCCACCGGAAGGTTATATCCACAGACCTCTTCTGGAGTTTTTCACCGGATTGTCCTGCCCGTCATGCATGGGTAGCTCGCCCGATGCCGACAGCCCGGAAAAAGCGGTCCACGATACCTATCTGAAATCCATGGAGGATGAGACCGTTCCCCACACTACCGTGGTATTTCATGAGCTCAACGGGGGAGGCAGGGACGATCTTCAGACCCAGGAATCGGAGGACAGAATGCGTTATTATCAGCCCGGACTATCCGGGACCCCCGATGTGGAGATCGACGGCGGTTACATAGAACTGGGTGGTTTTTCAACATCGCAGAAGTCCATCGACGAGCCGAATCTGGATACGGCATTGTCAAACGCGGGAACCCGGTATGAGAACGCCCCTCTCAGACCTCTGGAGAGACTGACCTGGTCGTTCCCTTACATACTCCTGGAGATCGATCAGATCTACAACGAGGGTGAGTTCTACGTGGAGGGTAAAATCACCTACTCCGGAAACGCCAAGATGACGATCGCCCCGCAGCTGAGGGGATCGCTTTACGTCTTCATGGTGGAGGATAACGTAACAGCCTATTCCAAGGTATACGACAAACCGGAGATCGAGAATCCCTACGTCTCGAACGATGCGGTGTTCCGAGGATATGCGATCGAGGATTTCAGGTTCACCCTGAACAACAGGGGCGAGGAGGTTTTCTCCGGATCTTGGTCCATACCGGATGCCAAGGTTCCGATCAAACCCCAGGATGTCTACGCCGTTGCGGCGGTTTTTGACACGGGTGATACATCCTCCTCGGACGGATCGGACGGAAATATGAAAGCCCAGTCGATGAGATGCGTTCAATCCGCTACCTCCAGATCCACCGCGTACGACAGGGAGAACCTGGAACCGGAGGTCAGTTCGGTTAACATTCAGAATAATATTATCACGGTGGGCATGGATGATCCCGACGGCGGGATCGCAAGAGCGTTTGTATTCTACAACACGGAGGCAAGCAACGCCTCCGTGTGGGAATCCGTGGAACTTACAATCACTGGTGAGGAGCTCTGCGATGATACGGGTGCGTGTTATGCATATGCTGAACCCACCGGGTCCGCAACAATAAATTATGATGAAGGGGTCCTTTACGCGCAGGTCCTAATGTACGATGACCAGATGGCCCAGGTTTCATCCGAGGTGTACACGCTTGGAGAGGGCGATGGTTCGACCAGTTCCAAAGGAGGGACCGTGGCGATATCGACGACAAGTCTAGGTCTGATAGTGGGAATATCCCTGATAATCCTGGCCCCGATCGTCTTCCTCGTCGGCACCCGGGGAAAGGGAGCCATGAAGAGGATCCTCGGGAACAAAGGCGCCCTGGCCGTACTCCTGTCCATAGGATTGATCATAACCGTCTTCTCCGCATGGGGGCTGGTGTCAAGCAAAACGGATAAGGTTCCCGATTTCACAGTTACGGATACCGAAGGCAATACGCTTACCCCAGATACCTACTCGGGCAAGGTGCTTGTGATCGATATAATGTCTGTCGACTGCGAGCCGTGCAACGAGGAGATGCCGGATCTGGTCGACATATACAAAACCGTGAAAGCCGAGTACGGCGACGGCGTGGAATTCCTTTCGGTATCCATAGACAAGAGGGATACGAACGATAGGTTGAACGGTTTCCAGAGTGAATACGGAGCGACGTGGGCAATCGGACGGAATCCCGATTTCGTCACCCTTTTCAACGCGCTCTACACTCCCACTATGATAATAGTCGCCCCGAACGGCGACCTCACATACAGGTACGTGGGAGAGGTGGATCCAGACAGGGTTATCGAAGAAATCGGAGAAGCCTACAGGGAGGATTACGATACCGTGAGCATTAGAACCTCGGGTTCGGGCCTGGTGGTGGTCGGTGTGATTGCCGCAGTTTTCGGTGCCATCACCTTCTTCTCGCCGTGCTCCTTCCCCATGCTCCCAGGGTTCTTCACATTCTACCTGGCCAGTGATTCGAAGAGGGAGGATGGGAAGAAGATGAATCCCCTGAAGGGAGGAATATTCGCGGCAGGAGGAATAATCTCCTTCTTCCTTCTGATAGGTATAGTTGTGGGTCTGCTGGGCCTGATATTCGACAGCGTATCCACCATCCAGGGTTTCGTGATGTACCTGATGCCCATCGTGGGGACGATCATGATAGTGTTTGGTATCCTGATGTTCCTCGAGAAGGATGCGTTTCTGGAGAAGTTCGTCGATGCCGTCAAGGTACCGTTCCGGAAGATCACGTCCAGGTTCAGGAAGGAGGATGCCCAGGAATCATCGGGCGGGGGCGGGCTGTATGCGTACGGTTTCGGATACGGTGCGGCCGGAGGCCAGGTCGTAGAAATGAATGGCATCCAGGGCGCGGGTTGGCAGGCCCAAGGCGACCCAAAGCGCCAAGGTGCCGAGCACGATGGCGGTGGCGCGGAGCATCAAGGAGCGAGGCATCAATC
>JBLIRG010000072.1:0-15444 GCA_049472195.1 Thermoplasmatota archaeon | reverse complement strand
ACGGCGAGTGCGTCGGCGACGGTGAACCGATCAAGACACAGGAACAGACCCAGGAGCAGGCTCAGGACGGCGAGTGCGTCGGCGACGGTGAACCGATCAAGACACAGGAACAGACCCAGGAGCAGGCTCAGGACGGCGAGTGCCAGAATGACGAGGAATCTCAGGATTCGTCAGCTGAGACCGCTTCCGGGGACGGGGCTCCTTCCAACGAAGATCCGATCCAAGACCGCGACAGGGATCAGGAAGGGAACATGGGAGAGGAGAGCCCCGGTGAGGGCGAACCCACCCAGAACAGATACGAAGGATCCAACAAAGAGTGATGAAGATCACTTCGGATATCGCCCATATTTCGGGGCTTTCGGGCCCCGCTCATTTTTTATTGATATATCCGTATTTTACCACAACTAGATACGCCAGTTCAAGCAGGATCAATATCACAACCATGATCAGAACAGATCCCCAAACGGAACTTCCCTTATTTTCCCGCTCCCTATCCTCTTCTTCGACGATCCCGCTGTCGTCATCCTCATCCGGGAAATCGCCAACCAAAGGGAATCTATCCGACCGGGGATCATCTCCGTCGATCTCACGTGGGATATCCACCACTCCGTCACCGTCCTCGTCAGGGGATTGATGATCCCCCCAGTAGTTCCCCGAGGACCCGTCGTCCCAGGATGTCCTTTTTCCGTTATCGATAACCTGCCTTTGGTCCGGGCCGTTTCCGTCGATGATATTCTCCCAAAAGAGATTGTCCGAACTGGTACCCCCGTAATTATCCTCGACGGTCAGCATGATCCCCATCCTGCCGTTCCCGGAGATGTTGTTCCCGGTGAAGGTGTTCCCGGACGACGATATGATCCTCACGCCGTCGTCGTTCTCGATGATGGATGAATTCGTCATCGCCATCTCACCGCCCAGGACGATCTTCACGCCGTATTCGTTCTTCTCGATCAGGGAGTCGACCACCCTGGAATTCCGGGAATGAAATGTGTAGACGCCGACGTTGTTCGATCGAAAAGTGCAGTTGACGACATCGTTTCGGCCGGTTTCGCCGAGGAAAATGCCGTACACGTTGAAATTCGATTCGCAGTCGATAACAAGATTTCCCGAGGGCGGCGTTTCACCATTTACGGAGCTCATTATCCCGATGCCGTCTCCGTAGTTCACGCTGCAAACGGATCTGTCGATTATGTTATCGTTCGAATCTATGATCCTTATCCCGCCGGAATCACCGAGAACCCCCGTGTTTCCGTCCGCAAGGCAGTTCTCAATCCGGTTTCCACCCCCTCCCACGATGGTGAATCCGTACATGGAGTTGTATTTGACCGTGGTGTTTTTGATGATGCATTCGTTCCCGGTCAGGTTGATCCCGTTCCTTGATGCACCTACGAAGCAGCCGGAAACGGTTATTTTCTCGCTGTCGATCACCTCGACCCCCATCATGGAATAGTAAACAGCGCAGCCCCTGATCTCGACGTTGGAGCTGTTCTGCACAAGAAATCCGGTGAACTTGAAGAAGAACCCGCCGTAGATCAGACATTGATATATCAGGAGATGTTCCGTCACATTTGATATGCTGATACCCACCGATCCCGTCGCGTTGATGGATAGATGCCTTATGACGTAGGGGTCATTAACGGTCCCCGATCCGTGCATGGTTTCATCAGGCAGATCGGAGTCACCCGAGATCTCGATAGGATCATGGGGAAAAAGCATCGGCGGATCCGATCGGGTCCCTTCATCCCCGCCCCCGAGTGAGATCTCCGATCCCGCGGATAGGACGATGAGAACCGCAGTCATTATCATCGGGATCCTGAAGAGGCGGGATTCGATCATACGATTGTTGTTTATTCCGTGGTTCTTTTATATTCTTATTATCCGGATACGGCAGTTTCATATCATATGGCGCATTGAACAGAAGCGGAGAGGCCGCAAAATCCTGCAGCTGATCATCCGCGGTCCCGTCCGGGTCACCTATCCAGGAATATGCCCTTTCGGGATAGCGAATCGATGTGGGCCGCCCGCTTCTCCCTGTCCAGGAGGGTTTCCCTGGCAAAGTTCAGTTTCTTCATCTCCTCCGCCGCAAGCTGTTTCAGCTTGTTCCCCATGCCTGCCACCTTGTCCGGGTGGTACTGGGCAGCTAGTGCCCGGTAGGCCTTCTTTATCTCCTCCTCGGAGGCAAAGTGGGGGAGGTCGAGGATCTCGTAGCAGTCCATGCATTCGAGCTGGACGGTAAGCTTCAACTCGTTGAGGAGATCGTGTTTCAGGGAGTTGTACTCCTGGACGGATATCACGTCCTCGTTTACCAGCTTGCGGATATCCGTAAGCCTCTTGGAGAGAATATCGAACGGAAAGGCCGTCGTGTCGACCGAGTAAAGGACGAAGTCCTCGTCCTTCTCGTCGGGTTCCATTCTCACCGCCTGATCGTCATCGATCTCGAACTCATCCCTATCGTGGTAGCCGTCCTCTATCTGGGATGCCAGACCCGAGTACAGGCCCACGTCGTGTTTCGACAGATCGGAGTAATCGGCCGATTTGCCGAACTGGTTCTCGATATCGTCCAGATGGTGAATGAAAACCCCGGGATCGGAATACCCGAGGGATTCGGAAAGGACCTTCAGGGACTCCTGGCACAGGGCTTTGAGGTTTGCACTCTCCGTGTTCGATGTCATCATGATAACCCTGGCGCATCCCGTCCTGACGATCTCCGCGCCGTATCCCTGTCTGGCAATATCCGTCAGGGACTTGACCGCAAATGACCTCATGTAATCGTCACCGTTCAGGAGGACCTTGCCCAACTTGGAAAGGCCGTCGGCGTAGATGATCTGATCCGAGTAGCCCCTTCTGGGGAGCTCGTAGAGCGCCGCCACTGCGAATCTGACCGTATCCCGATCCCGGTCCAGGAGAAGATCCGCAAGGGGTTTGGCGGCGGCGGTCTCAACAACCACATCGGCCCCTTTTTTCTTGGTGAGCCAGCACATCAACCTTGCCCCGTTGGACCTTACCTCCCTGTATTTGCTGGTAAGAAGCCGGGATGCGATCTCCGCCCCACCCTCTTCCATGATCTGGTTGTAGCATGATTCGGCAGCCAGATCCCCGAGGGCTTTGAGGGATCCCGAAACGACCGCCGGGGAGGGATCGTTGAGAAGTTTGACCAGCGCCTTCACGTTCTTTTCATTCTGGTGCTCCTTGATCCGGTAGAGTGTCTTCTCCTCCTTCTTCTTACCGTTGAACAGGGACATGATCACATTCTCCAATATACCTGCACTTCCGAATCCAGAAATGTGAACAGGTTGGTTATTTACAAAATTTACGGTCTGTCGTTTCAATGATAATTAAGATCGCCTGTTTGGGATCTGAATATCGGGCAGTTCCCGGCCCCGCTATCTTATGTTCTCGAATGTTGATACGATGATGTTCTCATCCCGGACCACGTATGTCATGTGAATGTGTTTCTGCCCCACCCCGAACTTGTTGATCTTGATCGTGTGATACGGTTTGTCAACCGATCTCAGGGTGCCGAGCTCGATGATCCCGTCGCATTTATCGATGATGGACTGCATATCCAGATCATTGAGGATGTCAGCCATTAGGAGGACGATCACGAGCTTCTTCTTCATGGCGATGTCCCTGATCCTGATCAGGAAATCCCCGGTATCCTTCACCCCGAACTTCTCCACGAAGAACGTCAGAGGATTGATCAGAACCCTGTTGACCCCCTCCGTGTTCTTCATATGGTCTATGATCTTGGCTGGGACCGCGTTGATGTAGAACTTCGAATACTCCGGGCAAGCGTCAACGAAGGTCAGCTCTCCGGGATAATGGACGGTCCCGTTCTCGGTGAATATGTCCATGATCTCATCGCTGGATGCCTCGACGTCGTAGAAAACGGCATTCTCCCCTTTCAGGAGCCCATCGAGAAGGAAATGGTATCCGAAGAGATCCTTCCTGGAGCTTGCATCGCCCCTGTAGATGACCAGTGTTCCCTTCTTGAAACCACCCTTGTTCAATGCCGCGTCCAAAGAGACGATACCGCTGGAGATGATCCTCCCCGATCTGTCCTCCGTCATTTCCGATTCACCTTCTGTTTGAACATGCTTATTCAACATAAGCCTATCCGTCATATTTCGGATATCGGGGATTTTACAGAATCAATAAATAATAATCCCGTCATATTTATCATATTCAATCTTAAAGGGGGATTGAATATTCCGGGCGATGAGAGAGTAAAGCGCCATTACATGAAACTTGCCGTGAAGATATTGCGCTTGTACCTGGGATCGGGGGAGAGAACGGAGGATCTCGTCAGACGCAGTTACGATGAGATCGCAGTGACCTACGACGATCTGTGGACCAATCACATGAGGGACAGATCCCGGGATATGCTTGATCGATTGAACCCGGAAAACGGCCAGCGGTCGATAGACCTGACATGCGGGACCGGTTATTTCACTTCCATTCTAGCATCCAGAACTAGAGGGGAGACGATCGGAGTCGATTCCTCTCCCGGCATGCTCCGAATCGCTGAGGAAAAGTACGGCAACAGCTGCCGTTTTGTAAGATCTGACATAGTGGAATACCTGAAAGGCCTCCCGGCTGATTCCGCCGATATCGTTACCTGTGCATGGGGCCTTGGCTACTCCAGACCTTTCAAGGTAATAAGGGAGGCGGGTCGAGTTGTACGCCCAGGGGGAAAGATAGGCATCATCGATAACACCATATTCAGTATCAGGGAGGCTGTGGTATCATCACTCATCACGGCGGCTGAGCGGCCTGAATACATGAAGCACATGGTGAAAGTCAGGTTCCTTCCGACATTGGGATCCCTGAAGCGGAGGATGGTTCTTGGTGGATTCACCGTTTCGGATTCATGGTCAGGGTCAAAAACCTACGACGTTGTAAACGGGTGGGAGGCACTTTACAAACTAAAGGGAACCGGGGCTCTGGCCGGGATCGAGCATTCCACCTTCGAAGAGAGCAGGGACGAGATTGCGGATATTTTCGTTCGGAATATCGAATCGATGTATCTGAAAAACGGATCGATCGGGATAACACACAGGTACATAGGGGCAGTAGGAAGGAGGAGATGATCAGCCCTCCAGCAGATGATACCATTTCGGAAGGGATTCGCCCGGTGCTATTTCCGGAATCATATCACCGCTTCTTCCAGGTGGTAATGGTAGATCGTCCTCACCGCGGATCATCGGTGCGGCTTCTCTCATCAGACATGAGTTCCTCGGTCTGGAAAAGAATTCGCCCATCCCGTCCCAAATGGATTTCAGGTCATCATCCTTTACATTCCCGAAGCTTAACGGGGTAAGATCGCACGGGCAAACGTTCCCGGATGCGTCTATGAAAAGATGGTGGAACCCGGCCCCGCATCCGAACAGATCCGGTGATTCCAGGTAGGCGAAGCTCAGAACAGCCGGTCCCTCCTTTTCCCTGTTTCGGGTTCGATGGAACTCCTTGAGATATTCCAGGTCCTCAGGATCCGGAAACTCATCTATCCTGCCGGTATATGATCCCGTGGGCACGGGTGTCAAAAGCCTCATCTCCCCCACATCCCACGATCTACCCGTATCATATATTCGCTGGATCTCACCGCTTCGGATCCTGTCCTTCAATCCGATCGTGGATATTGCCGTATATATTCCGGCATCAATACAGGATCGGACACTTTTTCCACACCAATCAAACGACCCTTGGACCCCCCTGACCGAATCATGTTTTCTCGGATCCGCGGATTCTATTCCCACCGTGACACAACCAACACCTGCTTTGCTCAGTGAAGCCGCCCTTTTTTTCGTCAAACCGTGGCCCGTGGTAAAGATAATGGTGTTGAGCTCCGGTCCTGAATATTCTACAAGTTCCTCCAGATCCTTTCTCAAAAGAGGCTCCCCTCCGGTAAAACCTATTGTCGATGATCCCAGCTCCTTGATCTGATCTATCAGATCCCTGAATTCCTCTGTAGAAAATTCCTCCTCGGGCCTCCTTCCGTAGCTGCAGTGCGGGCAGCTGCAAGGGCAACGGTAGGTCGATGCCACGTAAACCGAGTGGGGAATCCTTTTGCCGGAGAAGACCGCCTTCACGAACCTTTCATGCGCGGTGGACGGGTATGGGGGGAAGAAGGTGTTTACCCTGATCTTTCCATCGTGGATATGCGGCTTCTCGCTCTTGAACCACTCCCTCATGAAGGTCAGATTGTTTGGTTTGATGAGGGGAAGGAAAGGTCCGAGAAGCCTAATCTCCTGAAGCCGGGAACACCTTTTCACCATTTTCTAGACCCCATCGTTTCAATCATTTTTATCGAATTGGCGGCTGGATTTCAATTACATGAATAATTTCAGGAGCTCTTCTTGATTAATTGAATGTGCCTTCGGTATATTTTATTATTTCCAACAGAAAATAAATGGTATTGCAACTTGGGAAGCCGATCGATACTGCCGGTTAACCGCAAAGATTGAGTATGCATCCGATCATTACATTGATGTGATCAAGTGGGGGAGATAGATATGGCGCGAAGAAGGTCCGCGGGCAATTATTTCAAGTTCAGGTGGATGATAACTCCGGACATCATCAGGATAATTTACGTCCTTGGAATGATATTCTTATTCCTTCTGAACATCATTTTGGTGATCGGTGCAATTGTCACCCTGGTTATGTTCTCGTCGGAGATCGGAATGGATTCCGGGATGTTGATCGGAGCTGTTGTTGGAACGATCATAGTCGGATTGATCCTGATGATACTGACCAATCTGCTGTTTCGGATGTACTGCGAGCAGATCATACTTTTCTTCTCGATGCATGAGATCCTGGAGGATATTTCGATCAACACGGAACCACCGGAGAAGGGGCCGTCAAAACAGAAGAAGAGCAGAAGCACGGGTGCAAAGAAATTGGAGTCGGAATGGGCGGATGAGGACGATGATTAGATCGTCCGAGCGCCAATCCATGTGATCAACGGCCTATGCGTTTCACTCCAAATCCTTCAGGGGAAATCTCTATATAATCACATCATAGGTACGACCTGAATTCGGGAGTGGAGACGATGAGTGCTCTGGATGATTTCCTCACATACGACCTGCCCGTCCTGGGAGTGAAGGTGGAGAACATACTCGTGGCATTGCTGATATTGATACTCGGATGGCTGGTAGTGAGGATAATAGTCAGCATATTCAAGAAGTCGCTGAGGAAGGCCAAACTGCCCCAGCTTCTCGTGGATTTTCTGGGCAAGTTCCTGTCGTCGATACTCTACGTGGCCGTAATCCTGATGGTCGCCAGCAATCTGGGGCTTGCGGTCGGATCGGTTTTCATCGGTCTATCGGCCATCATAGGCCTGATCCTGGCCTTCGGCATGCAGGATACGCTGAACAACATCCTTGCCGGGGTGTGGATCGCCTCCCTCCGGCCGATAGACAAGGATGAGGTTGTATCCGTAAACGGCCTGAAAGGAAAAGTGCTGGCCGTTGGAATAATGTCCACGGAGCTCCTTACCCCGGACAACACCTACATAACAATTCCTAACAAGTCCGTGTGGGGAGCGCCGATAATAAACGATACCAGGATGCCGCAGAGAAGGGTTGATGTGAACGTAGGAATAGCATACGGCAGTTCAATCAGCGAGGCGGTGTCGGTTGCCATGGGGATAATGAAGAGGAACAGGATGGTGCTCAATGAACCCCCGCCCGATGTTGTCGTGACCGATCTGGGTGATTCGGCTATAAACCTCCAGCTCAGGGCCTGGACCAAGACCGAGAATTACTGGGATCTCAGGGGAGCCCTGACCAAGAAAGTGCCCCTGACCTTCGAGGCAAAGGGTATTGAGATACCTTTCCCTCAGATGGACGTTCATATGAAAGATCGTTGAAACGATCGAGCGGAGATGCCTGATCCCGTCACCTGATCATATGCCAATATAGGCCTCTTTTTCCTTCTCTTTGATGTGATGCAAAGATAGGATCGATGCCAGGAGTATCAGAAGGAGATGGGCAAGGCCCATGATCCCGACCGGATACTGCTTGAGCTTCAGATCATCCCTCAGCTCATCGATCTCCTCCTCGCCGTAAATGCGATTGTCGTCGATCTCCTTTTCCAGCTCCCTGTTTGTGACATTCATGAGGGCAGCCTCTCCCACGGGCGCCATCAGTGCCATCGCCAGATAGATTACAAGGACGATCCTCCCCTTCCCGGATGAGATGTGCCATAGAAGCATCGACAGTGCCGCAGCGCCCAGGATCGTCGGCAGGATCGTTACCCAGTAATATACCCTGATGTTCGCGATATCCCCGGAGAGATCGCTCCCCGGAACACGGTCCTTATAGTTCCAATCCATCGGATCGACGAACGTCAGACCGGAGTTGATGAGCTTGATTCGAAGCAGAATGGCGAGGGCGATTATGAGGAGGAATAATGACAATGTGGTCAGTTTTTGATGCTTCCCCGGAAAACCGCCCCTTCCCCTGTATATGAATACGATGCCGACAGCCATCGATGCGTAGCCGGCCAGCGTGACAAGCAGGCCGAGAAGATCGATCGGGGGCACCATGAGGAAGATCCCGAGTATCTGCGCCCCGATCCCGGACGCAAGAAGAATCATGCCGGTTCTTGTCCTCTTCACATCTTCCAGCCTGTCAGAATTCGCGGTCTCCTCCATCGTCGAACCCCTGGTATGATGGAACCTGATCTCACTGATCCGGATATTATACTTGCCGACGAGATTCTTTTCATATCGGATCCCCTGTCCGGAGGATATTCGATAAAGATCGCAGTCTGCACACAGCCGATAGATGTCAATCCCCGGCAGCGTCCCCGTATTCCTTCACAAGGTTATCGACGAGATCCTGAACGGACATCATCCTGTCCACCCTGTAAGCATTGACCCCCGCGAACGGGAATCCCTTGTCCAGTGATCCCTCCTTGGCATTGCACAGGGCCAGTGCGATGCAGTAGGGAGAGTCCTTGTACTCGCAGGTCCTGAGGCACTTCCACGGACATTTGAAAGGTTTCTTTATACCCTGGGATACATCGTCCAGAAACTGGTTGCGTATGGCCCTGCCCGGCATCCCTACCGGGCTCTTGATGATGACGGTATCCCCCTCCTTGCTGTTGATGTATGCGTCCTTGAACCTCTGCGTGGCGTCGCATTCGTAGGTGGCGACGAACCTGGTCGCCATCTGGACACCGGATGCCCCCATCTCGATGAACCTGTATATGTCGGCACCCGTGAATATGCCGCCCGCGGCAATCACCGGGATCTTCTTGTTGAACTGCTCTTCATAGGGTTTGACTGTCTCGATCACCTGGGGAAGCAGTTTTTCCAGGGCATATTCCGGATCCTCGATCATCTCCTGCGTGAATCCTAGATGCCCCCCTGCCATGGGGCCTTCCACCACCACCGCGTCGGGGACGTGGTTGTAAAACCTCGCCCAGTACCTGAACATCACACCCGCACCCTTGGCCGATGACACTATGGGTACGAATTTGGTACCCGATGCTTTCAGGGCATTGATATCGAGGGTTTCCGGCATTCTCAGAAGAAGCCCGGCCCCGATGAACACGAAATCGATGCCCTCCCTCACGGCGATGTTGATCATCTTATCGTAATCCGAGAGCGCCATCATTACGTTGATCCCGAGTAGGCCGTCCGTCATTCTGCGGGCTTTCCTCAATTCCCTGATCAGGGACCTCTCGTTCGCTTCCTCGAAATTTTCGTTGATGTCCGGTTCCGGATATCCGATTCCGGCCACGCCGATCACACCAATTCCCCCGGCATTGGCAACAGCCGAGGCAAGGTTCGAGAGGGAAATTCCCACGCTCATACCGCCCTGAATGATGGGTACCTCCGCAACCTTGTCTCCGATGACCAGTTTCGGCATTTTACTGCTGCTCATTCTCATCCCCTGTCTGTCAAGGTATCTGTCAACTTTTCGGAATGCATGAAATCAACAACTGATGGATTCGATGCTGATGGATTATGTCAAGTTTGGAATCCGGAGTTGAGGTACCGCAATATAATAGTTAATACTCTCGGTATCTTCAATACACTCCATGCCAGATGATGAAAATGGAAATATAAATAAAAAGAAAGGGGATCCTCGGATCCCCTGTCTATATGCGGCAGTCGGATATGAACTGCTCAGATAAGGCCGGCGCCGCGGAGTTCCTTGACGACCACATCAAGGGCGATCCCGATCTCCTCTATCTCCTTGGCCCCCGTGCAGACGATCTTTCCCGAACCGAAAAGGAGCAGAACCACCTTCGGTTCGCCTACCCTGTATACCAGACCCGGGAACTGCTCGGGCTCGTACTCCACCTTCTCCAGACCCAGGGTGATGGCCAGGGAGTTGAGGTTCAGATCCCTCTTCAGATCCGACGTGGCAACGATGTTCTGGATTATGATCTCGGGGTCCTTGGTGACCTCGATACCAAGCTTTCCTATCTCCGTGAGAACGGTGTTGACCGCCTTGTGAACCATCTCTACGTTTTTCGCCCCGGTGCAGACGATCTTCCCGCTGGTGAAGAGAAGGAGAGCGGTCTTAGGATCCTTCAATTTATAGATCAGACCCGGGAATTTCTCGGGAATGTACTCTGCATCTTCCAGCCTCATAGATATCTTGGGAAGGTCCAGAACTGCCTCGGCCGACGATGATGCCACCATATTTTCAACTTTTATGTCCATGAGATCACCTTGGATTGGTCCTTTTTCCTCTTGAGTTTATAAGCCGAATGGTTTTCCTTTATAAAGCCCTTGTCTTTGTATTTTCGGTTTCGATACCGAAGATCAGCAATTGCCTGCTGAGAATAACAAGGGCTGAAAAGATATATTCACTCTCCTGAGGAACGATAAGTGTCGATGATCTTTTCGGCTGTTTCATTTACCCAGATATTTCAGAAATTCACGATATCCAGCCTTTTCAGTATCTCCTGATACCTGTTCCTGATGGTAACCTCGGAGACTCCGGTGTGGGCAGCTATCTCCTTCTGTGTCCTGATCTGACCTGTCATCTTCCCGGAGATGTAAATGGCAGCCGCGGCGAAACCGGCGGGGTCCTTTCCCGAGGTGATCCCTGCGGTCTCCGATTCTGAAATGATCTCCCTCGCTCTTTCCTCGGTTTGAGGGTTCAGCTGAAGGTTCCTTCCGAAGCGGGATACGAAATCCGCCGGGGACAGGTGGGATATTCTGATGTTGAGATCCCTTACAAGGTTTCGATACAGCCTTCCGATCCTCTTACGGTCGATCCCCTGGAAGGTAGCCACGTCGTTCAGGGAGATCGGGATCGACCGCCTTCTGCATGAGAGGTAGACCAATGCGGATGCGAAATCCCTGGTGGAATTACCCCTGCCGATCCTCTCTTTCAGCACCCGCCGGGCGAGATCCTCTATGTCGTTCATTACGGCCTGGGGGAGATCCAGGGAAGAGACCAGCCTTCCCGATTCCGACATTATATGGGTAAATGATCCTGCAGCATCAGATCCGATCATCCTGTTCTGTATCTGGCGGAGTCTCGATATCTCTCCCTTCTTCTGTGGGGTAATGGGAGTGCCCTTGGAATCGATCCCGTCGAGCCCGATGTATGTCAGCATCGTCTGTTTCGATCCTCCCTTTTTTACGGGCGGGCCGGAATTTCCCTGCTGTTCTCCCGAATCCGTTTTGGACCCCAAAGGATCATGCTGAAATCCGGTTTCGGTCAGAACGAAACCACAATCGGAGCAGTGCGCCTCTCCCCTGACAGGATCGAAAACTATGTTGATCGATCCGCATTCCGAGCAGGTTTGATCGCAGTCATAGCTTACATATGCCATTTCGTCCACCGCGGGTATCATTTTTTCATCAATGATATGCTCGTTCGGTTTCCATCAAGTGGGTGGAGGAAAGGGTGAATTGCCCTGATCCAACGAACCCTGGACCAACTGATTCTCCTCCGGCAGCCGATCCACCGGGGGATCCGGACTTTCCGGTTCATGTTTGGCCTTCTTCCTGATGAGAAGAAGGATCATCAGAGCGGCTGTGATCAAGATGAGAAGGCCGATCACAAGTGATACTGCAATAACGGCGATGTTCGAAGCCCCGCCGCTGTCAGAGGTGTCCTCCTCTTCCACAACTTTTGGTTTTATCGTTACCTTGACAAAGGAGTTGGACACTTTTCCCAGATCATCGGATATCGTCAGGGTTACGTTGTAGATGCCGGGGGTGTTGAACTTATGGGTGACGCTGATCCCGTACTCCTGGTTTCCGTCGTCGAAATCCCATCTGAACAGGGGCGCTCCCCCGCTGAAGGTGCTGTTCGAACCGTCGAACAGCACCTCGGAGCCGGCCACTGCCTCGATATCGCTTCCCGCGTCAGCCACCGGGGCCGGTCTCTCGGCCACGGAGAAGTTGACGTATTCGACAGGACCGCCCTCCACCGAGGCCCTGATCACATGATCACCGGGCACCGCCGTGGTGTCCTTTTTCAGATCGGCGGATCCACCCGCCATGATCCTCGGGATGTTCCTTGATGCCAGATTCTCTCCGTTCAGTTCGATCGACAGCAGGACGGATGAGGCCTCACCGTTCCCGTCGTTCCTGAGGACGGCTTTGACGGAGACCGTATCCCCTTCGTTCGGCTGCTCGGGATCCATGGAAAGGTCGATGTTCAGGATCGGACGGTACCAGATGACGAGGATATCTATTTGATCCTCCGAGACCCCTCCGAACCCGTCGTCGACCGATAGGGTGATGGTATGGGAACCCTCGGATAGGGCCGTCATCAGAAGCTCTTCGTATCCCAGTATCCCGTCGACGCTGGAGGACCATGTATAATTCAGATCGTCGTCATCCGAATCACGGGATGAAGAACCGTCGAACCCGATGGTCTCCTCCGTTGTGAATTCATTGCCTTCCAGGGGGTAATCGATGACTGCCACGGGGATGTTGTTGTCGATCACGGGTCCTGACAGCTCACCCTCCGGGGGGAACCTGACATCGAACTCGCCATCGGAGAACTCGAAATGATACTCATGTTCTCCGAGATCCAGTTTTGTCTCGAAAGTGAATTCAACTCCCGCGCCGAAGTTGGATCCTTCGGGTTCCATGTCGAATGTTTCCCCGTCTATGACAACCCTGGCATATGACGGTTCGTCCCCGTGGGAATCCCGGTAGTTTACCGAGTATTCTATGCTGGTTGACCGGTAACCCGATGCCGGCAGGATTGCCCCGTTTTCGAGGACTGGGGCATAGTTCGCCCTTACCACCGAAGGACCGCTGAATTCACCGGTTTCCGGCAGTCTCACGTCGTTGTGGCCGTCGGAGAATATGAAATAATGACCGTGATCTCCGACGCCCAAGTTCTTCTCTTCATATGAATAGAGCGCTCCGTCAGTATACGTCAGATCCGATGACTCCATGAGTTTGGGTTTGCCGTCGATGTATACGTAGCTCGTCGAGGGCAGGTCGTCATCCAGATCTGTGTATGTGATCTCGAAAGTGTAATGATCGTCGTCGTTTCCGTTTACGGGCGTAAGATAGGGATCTGACAGGACCGGATATGCTCTGACGTTCGGCCCGTCGTAATTTCCCTCGGCAGGCAATCGGTAGATATCGCCGTTGACCTGAAATTCGATGTGGAAGAGATCCTCGTTCGATCCGTGGGGAACGGTTGTCGTGTAGGTATATCTCACTCCTTCCTTCCAGTCGCTTCCGTCGGGGACCATCGGATGCGATGAGCCGTTGCTGAAGAATATGTCCGCGGAGGACGGGGCGATGTCCGCATGGTACCGGTAATTGGTCTTGATCGTGAAATCGGTGTCGGTGTAGCCGGATGGTGGGGAGAACGACTGGTAATCGAGGTGGACCTGATATTCCGGAGGATACATGAAAGAGTCCCCGTGATAAAGGGTGCGCTGGTTCGAGGTTGAATATCCCTCCTCCCAGTAGGTTGCGGTGTACGGCTGGGAGTTGTAATCGTGGTGGCTGCACATCACAACCGGATAGAAGTCGGTCTCGACCTTGTCGAAGCTGTGGTCGAAATCCAGGAGCATCGCATCAAGGTTCTTCAGTTCGGTGCGGCTTCTCATAGAGGCTTCCTTGTCCGATCCGGAATCGGAATAGCAGGTCCCGTGGAACCATTTCATTCCATTTTGCATCTCCACGAGGAAAGTTACCACGTTAGTCGAGCTGATGAACGTATGAGGCATGCCGTATGCCGTGATGTTGACTCCGTACTTTGGAATCGATGTGGTTACCTTCGATCCCATTGCGGGATCCATCTCCACGAGATTCGAGCTGTCCACTCCTTTATTCTTCATATCGTCTATTACGCCCTTGTTTCCCACCACCGTCGCGTTGCTGTTCGATTGGACGGTGTACACGGAATCTGCATCGTAATGCGTTCCGTGTCCGTGAGTCTCCTGGATGATGATGTCAGCATCCATGACATTTGCGGGTTTGAGCTTGCATGCGCTTGATGCCGGGAACGCCTCGATGTAGATAACGACCGATCCGTCGGTTATCCGGAATGCCGTGGATCCGAATCCCCCGTTCTCGAGAAACGTGAAATTCAAAAATCCGTTACTGTCCCTCGTTTGAAATCCCGATATATTTTCCGTTTCTTCATTGGTTATCAGGAAGAAAGAGAAGATAATCAATAGTCCGATCAGAATATACTTTGATCTCCTGCCAGCGTTCAATTCATCGCCTCCATCGCCGATCCCGACGGGAAATGTCGGATTAACGAACATGCATAATATTTACACCCGCCGAAATGCCGTACTCCGGGAAAAAGAACCTTTCGGATAGTTATTTAAACGTATCGCATTCATGTGAAAAACACTCAAATCCGTTGACTTTTCTATTATTTCATCTTCGTATATCGATCATATTGTGGATATGCGCATCAAAAAGCATATCAATATTTCGGATTCGGAATGAGAAATGATCCCGACCTCGAGAATTCGATCGATATTCCGATCGATCTATGCGGGAACGGACCTGAAAAGTAATATATATGACAGAACCGGATCGAGATGGCATGAGGTTGAAGTGGATTTATGCATCGGGGGTAATCCTGGCTGTTGTTTTCATCTCCATCGCCATGATCCCGGATGAAGGAGTCGTCAGTGCGGAACCGGAGGCACGTTTCACATACAGCCCGAGATATCCCTACGTCGATGACGAGGTCAGGTTTGACGCCTCGAGCTCTTTCGGGGACGGTCTCACCTATTCCTGGGATTTCGGCGACGGCCATGGTGCGAGGGGTTCAAAGGTATCCCACACTTACATGGAGTCGGGTTCTTACACGGTGGAGCTGGAGGTTACAGATGCCCAGGGCAATGTCGATACGACCTCCATTTTCGGTGTCCCGGCACAGAACGACGGCATATTGCTGGCCTACTTCAGCCCCACCGGTCTGCCGGTCGGCGAGGACAGTGTCGGGCTCGTGCTTCCTACCGGACTGACGCCGGAGG
>JBLIRG010000071.1:0-15447 GCA_049472195.1 Thermoplasmatota archaeon | reverse complement strand
AGTCCGTCTCCGTCCGTGTCCCAGTTGTTGGGGTCGGATCCTGCCGAGAACTCCTCCAGGTTGTTCAGATCATCGTTGTCAGGGTCGTATTCCCAGTCCTTGTTGGACAGGGGATTGAGGGCGCTAGTCACACCCAGTAAACCGGATGCCGCCATCAGGACGACTATGATCAACGCTCCAACTTTGTGAATTCTATCGAGAGACATGCTTATACCCTCTTGTCTGGTATCTATGATGCCCTGGGTTCGCTTATTAACCTTTCGTACTTATGTGACGTTGGTATAACGAACACTCAAGCAGAAGGTCATCACCCCAGATACCGTTACTAATCGGAAACCTTATTTCTAGTATGTATAATAAGACTTTCGGGAATTCTGATGTCAAGATAAGGTTCAGGGGAGCATTTCTGGATTGGTTCGTGTCATGTTTTCATCTTCTGGTCTGCATCTCTGTATAGGTTCTCGACGTTTCGTTTTTCCTCTTCCGAGAGAAGGCGGCAGCCCCTTGAGAAGAAATATTTCCTGATCTCCCGCATCAATCGGTCGCGCTTGTGCCTCAGGTCTATCCAGGATCTGTTCACAATCCAATTTTCCAGTGAGGACATCCCCTGGAGATTTTCACCGAATTCCGTATGTCTTAGGTTTCGGTTGAGTTTTTTAACTGACAGCATGGCGACGGGTTTTCCTCCTTTGAACACCATGAATCCGTGACCACGGGAAATCACCCGCCTGATATCCTGCGCGACAACCCTGCTTATCCGATCCTTGGGCGATATCACGACCAGTCCGGAATCATCGTTCTGAAACATCGGATTATCAGTCGGGTCCTCCTCAGGTTTCCCCGAACGGTAGACAACGTCAATGCCAGAATCGACAACGATGAACCTTTCAATGTGCTTTTCACTCAACTCTTTCAATATCTTCCTCATCTTGCATCTGTCATCCAGTGCAGGGGAGTAGTTGATCATATCCTCAAGCGTGAACATGCCAAGGGCTCTCGAGGCCATCAGGACCCATGCTCTCTGAAGGACCCCCCGATGATGCCTGGATCTTCGATGTCTTCCCTTTTTTCCCATGAATCCGTATCTATCGTCCAATACCACCGGTTTTTTTGATCCCCATGGATCTTCCAGCAGGAATCCCTTTTTCACCAGATCGCTGAAGATCCTGACGTTGTCGGGATCCTTCAGTATCGGCTCGATGTCCCCCTGGTCCCCCAGTATGGTCCTCACGAGGAGTTCCTTTTCACGGTCGCTCAGGCCCCTCGAGGATCCTCTCGTGGGTGGGGGGAAATTCCTGAAGAACGAACCTGAAGACCATACCAGGGTCGATTGGTCGAGAATGCCCCTGCTCAGATTGAATCTCTTTGAAAGGTCCTTCATGTCTGCCAGTTTTTCCGTCGATCTTGAAAGAACATCCTCCCATCGGATCTCCTCGGCGACATCGGACCCCTGTATTTCCGATATCAGACGGTTCATGAACATCGTAATCCTGTGCTCGGTATCAAGGTGGATCAAACCGCTCAATCTTCTGTGCCGTGATGAGGACATTCTGCTGAGGATCTCCCAGCGGTCCGCTATGCTTCCGAGAAGCGTGAGGATCTTGAGGGGATGGTCCGCATGATCGTTTTCGGCTAGGTGCTGGTTCTTGAAGATCGATCTTATGATATCCTCTCTGGTCACATTGTGTTGAATATCGGCTCCGGATATCAGGAGGCTCCCCTTCGGAGTCTCGACCGCGGAAAATCCGGCTTCGATGAACCTGTCCACCGAATTCTTCGCTGCCTCACCTCCGGGTATGCCCATTATCTTCTCAATGACGAATACGGAATATTCGAGCTTGAGGTAATTCAACAGCCCTTGGACCACATGCCCGGACAACCTTCCTATCTCGCTGAAATTCCAGAATTCGATATCCGACACCCTGATAAGATCCGGCATTTCCAGTATCTGGCATGTTGCCTCGGGGGTGGACCCTCTGCAGAGGATCAATCGGACCGATCTCGACCCCCTCACATGGTCGCTTTCGATCCACTTGGGTTCCTGGCCGGTGAAGATCAGGCAATGATCAGTTCCCGGAACGATCATCGTACTTTCATTCGGATCCCGGGGATTCGATACCGGCTGTCTACCGAACGCTCCGCCGTTCCACAGCCACAGGGAAACCTCGGTCTCCGCTATACCGCCTTTCTCCATAGGCCCTTTGGGCCCTAGACCGATCCGGATCCTTCCGTTTCTGATCGCAGCGGTCACTCCGGGAGGATAGCATCCCTCCTCCCATCCGAAGATCCTCGAAAGCTCTTCAAGCGTGAAAGGCCCCAATCTGTTCAGGAATTCCCCGATTGCCCTGGATTGCTGAAACGACCTGTCCCCGGGGACGAATCTCGAGGGTCCGGAGATCGGCAGGTATCCTTCAGGCGCTCCCAGGTGTTCGACGGCCTCTCTGGAATATGATGATATCACGTTGGACCTCATCAATGAACCGATCAGCTCGGTCAGTGTCTCTCCGGTGATCTCCGCGGCATCCGAGATATCCTTTCTCGTTAGGAACTCGCCCCTATTCAGAACCTGCATGAGATTTTCCGGAATTTCCGGCGGGTTTGGAGCCAGAGTGATGAATATATCCGCCATCTGCGGATCACCCTGTCTGCTGTCCCCGCAAGCCCTGTAAGGAAGGATCCTTCTACCTTTGACAGCCGATCTGATGTGATCGATGTCGATCCTGTCGGATCTGCTGATCAGCTCCAGAGGGTGCGTGAAAAATGGAACCGATTCCAGGATTTTCTTGAGTTTTTTTGATCCTCTGCCCCGGATTCTGCCTGCCATCAACTCATCCGATGAAAATGGAACACCAGCGATGCCCATTTCCTCCGACAGCGGTATTGCCCTGATGCCGTTCACCGTCCGCACGCTTAGCATGTTCCCCTGGCTTCGGGCGATCCTGATTCCCTCCTCGACCTCCTCGAGTCCTTTACCGCTCTTCTTTGCGATCTTTCCAGGTGAGTATCTATCGATATCCACTCCTTCAAGAAGGCTCAGTATGTCCTGATATGTCGACCCATCGCCCGACATCGACTGCTGGACCGTATCGATGTCGTTCAGAAGCTCCTTCCTGCCTTCGATGACGCTTTCGTCCTCCATCACCGCCTCATTCTCCAGAGGCATCGTTTTCCTCCAACTTCGAATGATGCTCCTACCGATAACCGTCGGTTCCTTGGCAGGATCGTTCAGCACAAGTACCATCTTGCCCGAGCGGAGATCTTCTGATATGGCACTAGAGGTGTCAAGGTCCACTTTCTCCTTGATCACCTCTTTCATGGCCTCCCTTCCGAGCAGCAGAAGCCCGTATAAGGGATCTTCCCTGTCCGGCTCCTCCGGCGATATCAGTGTTCTCTGAAGCAATGCGAGCAGTGATTCCACCCTGCTTTTCCTGTAGGAAACCCCCGTCTCCTTCCCGCGGAACCTGGCGAGCACGAGAAGGGATTTGTTCAGGCAGTGGGAGAACCTCGTTCGAAACAGGGATGACGACATGATCAGCCTCGAAGCGGTCTCTGCGAATTCGGACCCGCTTAGGCTGTCTATCATATCTTCACGAGATACCGCCAGAGGTGTGGAGATCGCGAATCCGTCGTCGGTGGATACGTAGTCTATGCGGGCCCCGATATTCCTGCGGATACCGTAAGCCATAACCCTTCCCACGGGATCCGTTACCATTCTTCCCAGCGGAAGATGGAAAATGTAGACGTGTTTCGATCTGTCGACCGCAATATGTTCGACCGGAATCCTGTTCGGTGCCGGATATATCCCGCTTCTTTTCTGCTGTTCGATCAATTCCCCGAGGAGCATCCTCCCTCTGCGGTCCACGTTAACCTTGAATGAGCTCACGCGCCCCGTCCTGTTGCTCCATCTTTTATTGTACAGGTCGAAAATCTCCCTTGAGACGATCCTCGATCTCGGTTTCACCTCACCGGACCATGACGGAACCGTGGGTGAAGCTTCTGCGTCCTCCTTGACTATGATGGCCGATCCCGAGAACTTGAGGATCCGGTAGGATTTCGATCCGAGGAGTATCACGTCTCCCTCGTAGAGGGCCTCTCCGAAATCCCTGGACAGGTCCCCGATTCTCTTCTTGGCTCTCTCGTCAATGACCCTGTAATTCGTTTCCTTTGGTATGGTGCCGCAGTTCAGGTAGAAGGCCTGCCTCGTATTTCTTCTCGGGTAATAGAGCCCGGTATCGGCCTCCTTCCACAGCCTTGGAGGCGGCTGGGTAGGTCCGGGCAGCCTCTCCGAGAGCATTGACAGTATGCTGTCAAGGTTATGGTTTCTAAGGTTTCGATAAGGATATGCCCTTCTGGATATCTTGAAAATCTCCTCCTTCGAGATACCTTCTCCCTTCAGCGTCAATCCTATGACAAACTGGGAAAGAACATCCAGCGGACCGTCTGGTGAATGGAGGCTTTCCAGGTTTCCCCTGGATGCGGCCCGGACGACGCCCAGGCATTCCAGAAGGTCCGCTCCGTCTACAGGGTATATTATCCCGTACGAGGTCTTTCCGAGGCCGTGTCCCGACCGTCCGAACCTCTGCAGCATTCTGCCGGGATCCTTCGGTGACGAGACCTGGCATACGGTGTTGACGGATCCGATGTCGATGCCGAGTTCAAGTGATGTTGAGGATACGATGCAGTTCAGCTCGCCGTTCTTCAGCCCTTCCTCGGCCTCTTTTCTGACATCCGCTCCGAGTGACCCATGGTGCGGCATGACCGATTCCATTCCGGAATTGATCAATGAATACGCCATCTCTTCAGCCATCGATCGGGTATTGTGAAACACAACCAGGGATCCCTCGTCGTTTTCTATCACTGCCCCTATGTCCTTGACTATAGTATCGTATATGTCCTCCTGGCGGTTCAGAGTATCCATCAACGTTCGAATATCGATCTCGATCTTCTTGTCATCCAGCTTCCTGACCACATCAACGTTCCTGATTCTTCCGTCAGCACCCAGACCCCCGACGTATCTTGCGGCAAGCGAGTGAGGTCTTACCGTGGCCGAAAGTCCAACCCTTATCGGTGAGGGATTGCCGGCTTCCTCGATCATCTCTTCAAGGTATTCGACGGCAAGGGAGAGAAGGGCCCCTCTCTTTCCCGAGATCATCTCGTGAACCTCATCCATGATCAAGTACCTGATGCCTTTGAGAATATCCCTTGCCTTGGAACACAACATCAGCAGAAGGTTCTCCGGTGTTGTGATGAGCAGATCCGGAGGATCCACGAGCATTTTGCGCCTCTCGCTCTGCGGCACGTCCCCTGTTCTGATACCGACCTTTATATGGGCATCTTTCGGTCCCGCTGCACCCTTTCTCCCCCTCTTCTTCTCCTTCTTTCCCGGCAGTCTTCCGATCCCTTCGGATAGTTCGTTGAGGGTTTTTACGAGATCCGCCCCCATTGCCTTCATGGGAGAGATGTAGAGGATGGAGACCTTCTCCCTGTTCATCTCGCCGCGAACAAGGTCGTCGATGGAAGGCATCACCGCAGCCATAGTCTTTCCGCTTCCGGTGGGAGATACCACGACCACATTGTTCCCCGATTTGATACTGTTCCATGATTCGAGCTGGATCCCGGTCGGTTCTCCGATAACATTCTGGAACCATGCGGCGGTTTTCGGATGAAATAAATCCCGGATGTCAAGATCCCCCTGCCCTTTCCCTTTTGCATCGGTATTAACCATCACATAACCCTTCCAATTCCAAGACGGGCTCATGACCCAAATGACATTTAACTGTTTTGGGAGCAAATCGGGGTGGTTTTTATCAATGGAATAACACTTTCCACGGAATGAAGCAAGGATCATCAGGGATCCTAAAAGGAGCCGCTCGAATGAGAAGGATAGATATTTCATCGCTATTCGGTTGGGGTGAAGGCACATTTTTTACCATACTGGTCTTCATTTCAGTTTCGCTTCTCCTAGGTGCCAATACGGCCGCTCTGATTCTCTCCATACCCGAGATCGTCCGGGAGGTCCCGAAAGATCATGCGTCCTATCTCTTCGGAACCTTGGAGCTTCCGCATGTGATTGACGATTCGGATGATATCACGATATCTATACCGGACGCGGTGAACGTAACGGATCCCTTTCCCGTGAAGGCTGTTTTCCGGGATGGCAGCATACCTGCTACGAATCCGTATGTCGAATTCAGAAACGGCTCCGAATCCCTTTATTTTCGGATGGGAGCTACCGTGAATGGAGGTCGGATCAGCTTCTCGGTTCTCGTTCCGGGGATTCCTGGTTCAGGAATATGGAGTTACAGATTAGTACAGTTTGAAAACGGTCCCGATACGGTCGAGATCGGATCGTACTCTTCCGATAACGGATATCTCACGGCTTCGGACCCCGGAACTACCAGATACCTTCCCGTTCTGGACCCGGAACTCGGTGCCGGAAATATTCTGTCATTGAGGATAATAGATCCCGGCACTGAGCAGCCCTGGAAGGCTGCGATCGATCCGGGTCGGGCGATCAATGCTTTTATCGATCTCACCCCCGTCAATGTTATTTGCAACAGCATTGATATGATGATCGATATCGGCGATCTGGAAGTTGGATGGCATAGGCTGGACCTGAGTTATATCGAGGGACATGACTCAATGTTGAACGATACGGCGACCTACCTTTTTTACAGGAACGGAGAATCAGGAATCCAGACTCCGGTTGTTACTGCGGGTAGAGTTTTTGACGGATACGATGAGGCGTTCGGGCAGGATAGGGAGGGGATCGAATCATTCAGGTGGAATTCGGGGATACTCTATTCGGCCGAAATCTACCGGATCGAGGCAGAATATATCGAAGATCCCAGAGGCCATATCGATATTTTCGGTGATGATATGAGAGGGATCATTCCCATGCCGGAGATCAGGGCAGTGATACTTGAAAAAGAATATCCGATGATTTTGGATCCCGGTGAAGGTCATTATTACGCCTACGTCACAACACCCTCCGAGATCACCGAAGATGTCCTGATGACCATCGATCCGATCGCATGGGCGGGGACCTCACAGGAGAGATCGATAGAGATCCTTCTAAGGCAGGATCGGACACCTGATATATCATTCGAACCCGATCCCTGGGATCTGAGAAACCTCGGCCGTGTCGATAGGTTGAACATCGTCATATCGGCAGGCCCCTATCCGCTGGGTTACAGGGATATCGGGGAGCAGCCCGATCTAATGATCGACGGGACAAGATACAACATGACCGTTTATCGGGAGGGTATTCTGGATTCTCCCGATTGGTATCGAATCCTCAACATGACGGGTGAATCCGCTTCGTCGGTTTCACTCGAGGTCAATGGTTCTTACATCCACTATCAGATACCGTTTTTCGTTCTCCCTTGGCCCCCTTTCGTTTTCGGCTTTCCTCCGGTAATGTTCGGCTGGAATGCGGTCCTGTGGTTTTTCATGATATTTTCATTCATAATGGTCTCGTCGGGTGCCCTCTTGTATAGAAGCGTGCTGGGAGATGGGGCCGGGTCCGAAGTTGCGGGGGCAAAAAAAAGGAGGTTCAGAAATCCGTTCAGGTTCGATTCGGAGATCTCAACAACATACAGGATTTTCATGGCCATCATATTCATTTCCCTGGCTGTAAGACTCCTTTTCAACCTGATGGATCAGAGCACGCCCGCTCCCGAATCCCTGTCAACGAGCTATCCGATTTGGTCGAGGATGATGGGTCTCGCGACCGCATCCGTGTGGGAGGAGTTGATTGTGAGGGTTCTGATGATAGGCCTTCCACTGTTTCTGATGAAATCGATAAAAACGGGCAGGTCAGCAGGGACCGGCGGTTCCGCCTCGTCCGGAAGATGGCAGTTCAAGGAACTACTGGGAGGAAGGAACGTATTCGGAACACCGGAGGTGGTCCTGATATTGATGTCGTCGGCACTGTTCGGAATGGCTCACCTGGGTTGGGGGCCATGGAAGGTCGTGCCGACATTCATTTCAGGCCTCCTTTTCGGATATCTTTACGTGAAGGTCGGTCTTCACGCCTCGATAGTAGTCCATTTCCTCATAGATTACACTTCCTTCCTGAACGAGATAACCGGAAGTGGTGTTTGGATAGTCATCCTCGCTTTCTACATATCCCTGATCCTGGGAGGTCTGTTCACGGCAATGCTCATTGTCGGGGCGGTCAAATGGTTTGAATCCAGGTTGGGAAAGGAGAAGGTGCCCGGATGGATGTACCTGCTGATCCATTCGATACTATCGGTGCTGTTCGGATTCGTGATCATTCTCAGGGGGGACGTGTTTCTGTCTATGATTTTCCTCCAGGTCCCTCTCTTCTCGATTCTCGCCGTGCAGATCGACCGGCTTGGACTTAAGCTAGTTCCGCGCTATCTGATATTTTTCATTTCGCTGATGACGTTTGCCCTGGCCCCGGTGGGTATGGGCTGGATCATTCACTCGTATAGATATGATAAACAGAAAATCGGTTGATGAGAAGGGTGATCACATGCGATCCTTATATGCCCTGGCCAACTCCTTGTAGATTGAAGCATTTTCCCGGGCATTCTCGGCGAACGAGGGGTCCTCCCTCTTCACTTTACCCGGAATTCCGAGCACCATGCTGTTAGGTGGTATTATTGTGTTAGGAGTTACAACCGCTCCTGCACCGATTATCGATCCCTCTCCGATAACGCTACCGTTCAAGATCGTGGACCTTATACCAATGATGCAGTTGTCACCGATGGTGCACCCGTGGACGATCGCCCCGTGTCCCAGGGTGACATCCTTTCCGATCTTGACGGGATAGCCCTGGTCCACATGAATCACAACTCCGTCCTGAACGTTGGTTCCATCCCCGATCTCGATCGATTCCTCATCCCCTCTGACCGAACAGAAGGGCCAAAGTGAACATTCGCGTCCTATCCGTACATTGCCGGCGACGTAAGCATGCGGATGTATGAAAGCGGAATCCTCGACAGAGGTCCTTTCCAGATCGATATACATGATATTTTCCACCGAATCCGTATCGATTTCCAGTACCTAATTCTATCGGTCCAGGGGATGTCCCAGGGACATCATTTTAATATGAAATTTGTTGGAAAACTGTTATATATTAGCCACCAGGTATTAGGCCTACTAACACATATTTACCAATAAAATGTGGGATGATGTACGGATGCAACAAGCCACGAGGGGGTATATTTGACCGAGGTTGTGAACGGCGAAAATCTCCGGGACAAACAGATGAAGGCCGCCCAAACCCAAAGAGGTGCGAACGGGGTTCCCGTGAATAAGAATCCAGTTCCACCAAAGGCCGAGAATCCGTCACCGGCAGCTCCGCCCTCTCCCCCCTGGAACAGCGGGAATCCTCCTCCCAAATCCCCTCAGGCCCCTCCTGGAATAACGAGGACAGAGCCAAAACCCTCGATAGTGACACCTCCTCCCGTACACTTGAATGATTTTAAGAACATCCAATCCAAGGGAAAGATCGATGGAAAATCCGGCGAGGACGAGGAAGTCGAAGATATGGAGAAGGTCTCCCCGTTAAAGAAGATCAGGGATAGGTTCATCGGAATCTTCAGGAAGGGAAGGGAAGAGGATGATGAATCGAAATACCTCATCAAGATCGCAAAGAAGGAGGTTATGGCTGACGAGAGAGTCAATCCCGAATGGGAATTCATCAGGGCTCTGGATCTTGGCGACACCCACGTGAAGGTCGATGTTTACCTTGACAAGGAGACATCGGAATATATCTATAATCCAGTGGAACCGAAAATGGCTCCCAGACAGACCGAGGTGTACGAGTTCATAAAGGAGATTCTGGGAAACGCACTCCGATATGACAAGAACGCCATGGAGGATCCGGAGGAGAAGAAGAGGTTCCTCGATCGGGAGACCAAGAATATCATCCGTGATTACAATGCCGTTATCGGCGATGTAAACGATGATTTCATGGATCCGATCAATTACTATCTAAGACGGGAGTACATCGGATACGGCAGGATACAGTCGATTATGCTGGACATAGGCGTCGAGGACGTTTCATGCGACGGAACGGATATTCCCGTATTCGTCTATCATAGGGATTACGGATCCATCAAGACAACCATCAAATTTGACACCGATGAGGAACTGGAGGGATTCGTAGTATCCCTTGCGCAGAGAGCCGGCAAGAACATTTCCGTCGCGGAACCGATCCTTGATGCGACTCTTCCCGAAGGACACAGGCTTAATGCCACCTTCGGCAGGGAGGTTACAACCCGAGGATCTTCATTCACCATCAGGAAGTTCAAGGAGGATCCTCTGACAATAGTCGATCTCGTCAAGTTCAATACGCTTTCGGATGAAATGGCCGCACACTTCTGGCTTGGAGTCCAGTATGCCGAGTCCATGATTTTCGCAGGTGGAACCGCATCCGGGAAGACCGCGACGATGAACGCCATTTCGATATTCATCCCGTCATCCGCGAAGATCATATCGATCGAGGACACCAGGGAGGTAAACCTGCCCCATCAGAACTGGATAGCCGGAATTACTCGGGGCGGAGCCGACAGCGACAAGCAGGGCAATATCGATATGTATCAGCTTCTAAGGGCGGCACTGAGGCAGAGGCCGGAATACGTTCTCGTCGGTGAGGTGAGGGGAAAGGAGACGATGACGATGTTCCAGGCGATGGCTACTGGTCACGTCACCTATTCAACAATGCATGCGGATTCCGTCAAATCCATCGTTTACAGGCTCGAGAATCCCCCCATATCCATACCCCGTGTGCTGATCCAGGCACTCAACCTTGTGGCAATCCACAATCAGCTTCGGGTAAAGGACATGCGGGTTAGGAGGATCACCGAGCTGGTGGAGATCGTAGGGATAGAGCCCACCAGCCTGGAGATCATCACCAACAAGGTATACAAATGGGAGGCCGCCGGAGATGTGTTCGTTTTCGGAGGGCATTCCAATCTATACGAGAAGATCATGGACATGGAAGACATGACCCGGGATGAGGTAGTAAACGAGCTCAGTAGGAGAGCAGAGGTAATCAGCTGGATGGTCAAGAACGACATCAGGCAGTTCAAGGACGTTAACAAGGTTGTCGCGGAATTTTACGAGGAACCGGACAAGGTAATGAGGATCATCAGGGACAACATGAAGATCGATATCTCAAAGGGTCTGCACATATTCGACGAGGAACCGGTGGATGGTCTTCCGGAATCGACACAGGAAGCGCTGCCGGACATCAACGCATCATCCGCTTCCGCCATGGGTAAGGGCGGGGACGCGTCTGTCAAAGGAGGTGCTTGATTGGCACTATCGGGATATTACAGATTCTGCATGAAACTGCCCTATGTGAAGAACCTGGGCAGGAAGATGGCAGATGGAAATCCGGAGATAGAGTCGATACTCGCCAAGGCTAATATGAGCATCATGGGAGAAGTCTACTACACGGCAAATATTGTGTCAACGGTCTTCGGATTCATCGGGGGTTTACTGTTTGCACTGCTGCTGAATTCGGCCATTCTCGTTCCCCAGGGATTGGAGATCCCTATCAGATTGGTAATTATCGTGGTCCTTCCCATGCTCACGGCCATCATTGTTTACATGATCTATCAATTCCTTCCGAGGAACAAGATCTCGGAGAGGAAGAAGAACATCGAGAGGAACCTGTCCTACGCAACGAATTACATGGCAGCCATGGCCTCCGCGGACGTTACCCCGACTGCCATATTCAGAGGACTGGCACAGCAGGAGATTTACGGGGAAGTACAGGTGGAAGCCGAGAAGATCGCAAGGGACATTGATTTCTTCGGCAAGGATCTGGTCAAGGTCCTTCAGAAAGCGATCGCCAGGTCACCCTCCGACAAGTTCCAGGATTTCATCCAGGGGATAATCACAACGGCGAACTCGGGCGGATCCCTTAAGGTATATTTCATGTCAAAATCCGAACAGTTCATGAAAGAGAACAGGCTGACCCAGGAGAAGGACCTTCAGACGCTGGGTGTAATGGCCGAATCATTCGTGACCGTAGTCGTTGCCATGCCCCTTTTCCTTATCATCATGATGTCAACCATGGCCATGATGGGGCAGCAGGGAGGAACCGATCTTCTGATGGCCACGATATTCGGACTGATACCGGTGGCTCAGCTGGTATTTGCCATACTCATCGGAGATACCGGGGGTGGTGATTAATGGCTGAAGGCGCCGGTCCCAGAAAGGCCAGGAAACAGATAGTGGAGGGGAAAGGTTCATCCAAGGATGCTTCCAAGGGTCTGAAATTGAAGGGTGGTTCGGAGACCCGCAACAGGAATATCGTAATCGGTATTTCTGCTGTCTTCACAATCATCTTCGTGGTTTTAGGCGCGGTTACTTTCCCGTCTCAGGTCAAGGATGAATTGAAGGATGATTACGACAGGCTCAGCGACAGTGATAAAAGGATAGGTATGAAGGAAGGTCTTGTTGACGCAAATCTCACCTTCTATATCAACACCTCCGTCGGTGGTACAAACCTCACAAAAAGAGTCAATATCGGATGGTATTCGTATTTCACACTGGCATACATATCCGCAACCGGTCCGATATCTTTCTATATGGTTAGGAAGAAGAAAAGGATCGACAAGGTAGAGGAACGCCTTTCGGATTTCCTACGGGATGTATCAGAATCCATGAGGGCGGGTCAGACCCTTCATGAAGCCATCAAGACATCTGCGGGCGGGGAATACGGAGATCTGACCGCCGAGATCAAGAAGATGTCAATGCAGGTATCCTGGGGAGTTTCCGCCTACAAGGCAATGATCATGTTCTCGGAGAGAGTCAACACTCCTCTTGTTAAAAGGGCCGTAACCCTGATCAACGAGGCATCATCGGCAGGCGGCAATGTTTCCAATGTGATAGAGGCGGCCGCCAAGGATACAAGGGAACTTCAGATCATGAAGAAGACCAGGGCCACCGAGATGGCGATGTACAAGTATGTCATCGGCATATCCTTCATGGTTTTCCTCGTGGTCATAGGGATCATGTTCGGTACCTTCATGCCAACCATGGAGAAGCAGGCAGAATCATACAGCGACTCCGGGTCAACTTCCCAGACTCCCGGCGGATTCGATCCCTCCGGCGTCGATTTCGATGTTATGAGGCTTCTGTTCTTCGGCGCGGCGGTCATTCAGGCCGTTGGTGACGGAATAGTCGGCGGTATCATGGCTTCGGGAAGGGTCAGGGACGGTGTATTGATGTCATCATACTTCGCCCTCTTCACTTTGCTTGTGTTCACCTTCATGCTGTTATGAGACCCGGGAGAACCCCGCATCATAAAAAGTTTAATTACGACTCCCACCATTTTGGAGTAGCAACCGGGGTTGATAACATATGAAGATAGTTGCAAAATCTTATATGATTCCCGTTATCCTGATAATAATGGGAGCTCTCATGTCGATCGCATCCAATTTCGAGTTTACCGAAAGGAACGTGGACCTTCAGTTCTTCATGGGAATTCTGATGATGATCCTCGGTTTCCTGCTTTGGGCAATTCCCGAGATCGGAAGATACATGAGGAAGAAACAGAGGCAGGCCGAGAAGAGACAGAGGAAGATGCAGTCCCAAGAGGATAGGGGTGGAAGAAGATACGCTCAGCCAAGGAGGTGATCTCCGTGGACGATAAGAGATTCGAGTCATCGGATATCCTCAGGTCCTACACCAATGCGCTCAGAAAGGCATGGGAGGACGGAAGAATTTCATCCGATGAGAGATCACTTCTGGAGGAGTTCAAGGGCGCGCTCGATATACCGGAGGAGTCGCTGAGCGCGATCGAGGCCAGGGAGTACTTCAGGTACAGATGGAAGGACTATCGTGATTCGCCGGACAAGTACAAATTGAGAATTCTTGATAAGGCCCTGTCCGTCGATCGTGAAAATGATTACCTCTGGATAGAGAAAGGCAGAATAGAATTTCTCCAGAGAGATTTCGATAAGGCACTGAGATCTATCGACGAAGCCCTATTGATATCTCCCGATTCGAAGGATGCCTGGTTCTGGCGGGGCGTGATCAATCTCAAATTGGGAAAGGGAGAAACGGCCCGGGACTGTTTCGAGGAAGTTCTCGAGGGGGATCCCGACGACATCATTTCATGGCTCATGCTCGGCAGGGTGGAGAGGGATATGGGCAACCTGAAGAAAGCCAGAGCCTGCGCGAACCGCGTTATCGAGCTGAATCCCTCGCTTTCACTTGGCTATCAGGACAGGGCTCTCACCCTGATCGAAATGGATGAGAACGATCTTGCCAGGGAAGATGCTTCCAGGGCGGGTGAGCTCGATCCCAAGAATGCCATCATCAGGGATTTAATGGTGAAGCTCGGAATGGAGGTTGAGGAGGAGCCTGAAGAAGAAGAACCTGAAGAAGAAGAACCTGAAGAAGAAGAACCTGAAGAAGAACCTGAAGAAGAACCAGAAGAAAAAGAAGGAGGAGTACGCTTAGATGATATAGCTAACTTATTAAAATGAGTGAAACATGTGTTTTTTGCCAGGCTGTAACAGGAAAAGCAAAACTAGAAAAAGTCTATGAAGATGATAAGATAGTTGCAGTTCTGCATCCAAGACCAGCTTCAAGAGGCCATGTCTTAGTTTTCTCTAAAAAACATTATAATATTCTTGAGCAAGTTCCAGATTTTGAATTAGGGAATATATTCAAAAAAATAAACAAGATAAGCATTGCAGCATTTGAAGGAGTTAAAGCCCAGGGAACAAACATAATCATCCAGAATGGAGTTGCTGCAGGCCAGGAAGTCCCTCACATTTCTGTTCATATTATACCAAGAACTGAAAATGATGGCATTAACTTCCAATGGCAGCCAAAACAGCTGACAGAAGAAGAGATGTCAACTGTCGAGCTGAAAATAAAAGAAGAGGCAAAAAACATAGGCGGTTTCCAGAAAACGCCGAAAGCAGAGCCTGTAAAGCTTGACAGGAAGCCTGAGAAAGTTCAGCCAGAACTTTCTGACCAGGAGAATTATTTGATTAAACAATTAAGAAGGATTCCTTAAAACAAAAACATCCACCAGGCGCCTAATGCCAGAGTTATAACATATGCAATCAAGAAGCTCGGCACAAAAGGAATTCCCAGCTTGATTTTGACTTTCTTTATTTTTCCCTTTTTCTTCATTGCAATTAATTTCTTTATCTGCTTTTTTTCTATGCCCAAATCCTTTGGCCCGCATATTTTCTTTTTGCCGTCAAAATAATCCTTTGCAATCCAGTCCCCCTCTGTGAGCTTTTCAGGCGCAACATCCACAAACATGGCAACCTTCTCCACGTTCTTGATAAAGATGAACAAATAAAACATGGCATAGAGGAATATAATTATAATTATGAACCATACTTTTGCAGCAGCATCAACAACCAGAACTGCAGCTGCAGCAACTGCTGCAAGGCATGCTATCCTGACAATCCATCTTGTTATTCTCATGTGCTT
>JBLIRG010000070.1:0-15794 GCA_049472195.1 Thermoplasmatota archaeon | reverse complement strand
GCCTTCCGATATCACCTCATCCAGACGGTCTATGGACGGACACGGATTGATGAGATAGGGTCCTTCATCGGGGAGAAGAATATCACCGGCCCCGGCGCCCCACTGCCGGTCCGCAATATCCCTAAACTCCCTTGTATCGTGCATGAAAGCCGGCCTTACATCTCCCGGAGGCGTGTAATATACCTTCTTAAGGATCCCGCCGCAGGAGGGGCAGATCTTGCCCTGGATCACCGGCATACCGCAATCATGGCACCAGGAGAGGGTCATTCTTCCGAGTCTCACTATGGACATGGCGGAACCGATGATGGGGTGGTCATCTATATCATTTGCGGTACGTTGGGATGAGCGATCATGCCGGGGGGGCTCCCTCATTAGCGTCAAGCTGATCGAACATGGAGAATCCCTCTGTTGCAACCTCCACCTCGTTGTGCAGATCCTCGTTCCGGGAGTTCATCTCTTCCCTGGTGGGAGTTTTTCCCTCCCTTTTTATGTGATAGAGGGGACTCAGCACCTCAAGCCCCTCCTGGTTGAACACTTCGAGTATGGACTCCATAACGGATGATCTGATATGCATCATGTTCTGCGGATTGTCGATGTATGCCCGGAGCCGGTATTCGACGGCGTGATTGTGAAATGCTCGCGTGATAACCCTGGGAGAGGGATCCTTTAAAACTCCCTTGGTCGATGAGGCGGCCCTCTTCAACAGCGTTCTGACTATCTTCGGATTTATCTCGTAACCAAGGGTAAGGTCGATGACCACGGCGAAACCGCCCTCTTGGGCAGCCCGGGTGTAATTGATGATCGTCGTCGCAAGGATATTGTTGTTGGGTATTTCCAGCAGTTCGCTGTCCAGATCCTTGATCCTTGTGAACATTATCCCCACGTAGGACACGTCGCCGAGAATATCCTCCCCGATCTTGATCCGGTCTCCGACCTCGAAGGGCTTCATGAACAGCAGCACCAGTCCGGACAGAAGGTTTCCTATGGATCCCGTCGCTGCGAACGATACGACGAGACCGACTATCATGGAGATCACGAGGATGAACGTGGTTCCCACGTCGCCAAGACCTGCCATCGAGAGAACCGTGAAGAGGAAGATAAGGGCGATCACGAAGTAAGCGGCTCCCTGGATGGCCTGCTTGCTCATGGTAAGCATGGCAGGGCTCAGTTTGGATGTCCTGCTGCTCAACTCCCTGAAGAAGAGATCGAAGAACTTCTTGAACAGTACCGTGAATACGATCAGGACCACCAGGAACAGCATCTGAACGGCATTCTTACCAAGGAAATCCTTCCCGTAATTGATAATGTCATTCCTCAGTCCCAGGGCGGAAAGGGTCAGGATCAGAATCACCACCCCTCCGAATACCAGAATGGCATACCTGGAGATCAGCATGAGCATGGAGATTATCTGGTTGTTGAGCAGGGTCTTGTCCTTTGCCGCCCACTTCTGTTTGAACCGGTCCCATATCATGTCGGATACCAGCAGCAGTATCTTGACCACGAAAAGGATGAAGACGATCCCGATCGCCGGGAATACCATGTCCTGGGCCCATTTCCAGATGTATTCGTTCACGGGCGGGGAAACCTGGGCTATCTGCCGGATCACCACGGCCAATACGATCACGATGAACCATCTCTTGGCGAGGGTGATCACGTAATCGAACCAATCGGACTGAATGATCGAGATCTGTTTCTTCTTGAGGTATGTTGTGAACTTCACGATTGAGGCATATACGATCAGGATGATGATGAGGCTGACAATCAGTATCACTATGTCGATCCAGTTTTCCCGAAGGAATTTGTTTATGTCGTCCAGGGTGATGATCGGTTCCTCGAATCCCTTCTTCAAGGTTATGTTCATCTCCTTCTTCTCATCCCATCCCAGCGTCACGGTGCTGTTGTACTCTACCTCGTCATCGATGCTCACGGTCAACTGATATTTCCCGGATGGAACCTTCAATGAATAGCTGCCGTTTTCCGCCGTGATCGTTCGGTTCAAAGTGAACGGAGACTCCTTCGTCAGAGTGACGGTTGCCCCGGAGATAGGATTATCCCATTTGTCGAACACGAAACCGTACAGCCGGGATTTGATAGGATTCTCCGGATCTATCACGAAATCGATCCGGCGTGTCATCTTCTCCTCCAGGGAGACATCGATCCTTCCGACCTCCTGCCCCCTCTGGTTGTATATCTGGATCATGTAATCTCCGGCGGAAAGGTTGACCTTGTACCATCCGTTCTTATCGGTCCAGACCTTCTTGCCGATGAAATTGTCGGCGGATATTTGGACCGTGTAGTTCACCGCCGGATTTGCCACATCCAGCTTGATGACCCTTCCCCACACGACGGATGTCTCCAAGTTTGAATAGGGATTGGACTGTCCCGCCGTCTCATGAAGAGGAACTGTCAGTGAAAGAAAAACAAGAGAAAAGACGAACAGAATGCAGATTCCACCGGTTCTGGTCATAAGTCTGCTTCCCCCTTTGACTGTTAGGAACGAATCCGGATTAAAAACTTTCGACATGTTGGACCATGCCGTCGGCTTGTCTGTTCATGGTCGATCCCTATCGTCGTTCCCGATCTTTCTGATGATGATGATCACCGCCGCCGAACCGATAACCAGCCCGATTCCCAGCAGCAATATCGCGACAATGATAAGCGGGTTCAATTTTCCGTCATCTTCGCCATCCCCATCATCCACGGGCACATCATCATCTCCGTCGTCTGGGATGACCGGATTTATGAACTCATTCAATGCCGTTATGATCTCATCGGTGATCAGTACCGTATCCTCGCCGTATGTTCCGTTATCCGCGACGGCCCTCGCCATCACATATATGTCGATCCCGGAATCGCTGAGGTTCAGTTCTCCCAGATCTTCCATGTTTCCCATATCGGACGGGATCTCATCAAAATCGACGTCGTCAAATCCGAAGATCATGGAAAGGAATTCCAATGTGGCGGAAAGGTTTCCGCTCTTTGATATTGAAAGTGAGATGCGTAGAATCCAGGATGACCATTTATTGTCACCGGTACCTGTCCCCTTCAGGGTGACCTCGTTGCCGAAGAACTTCACCTCCATCTCCTCGAGCCAGATCGTCTCCTGTGGTCCGGTTCCGTTATCGATCAATGCGGTTACATTGACGTGGTCCGTTCCGGCGCCCGCGGTGCCGTTCATATTTACCTTGATCACGATGAAATCCGTCTGATTCTCAATTTCAATATCCACGTCAATTATCTCCGTGTCGGGTCCGGCAGCATCATCCGCTTGATCATCTCCGTTCACGGCTGGCATGGTAAATACCAGTAACAAGATGATCACGGAGATGATCAACGATCCGATGGTTCCGCGCTTTTCAGTCATCATCCGTATACCGCCTATATTCTCTCCAGGGTTCTCTCCCTCAGGGAGGTTGCGAGAATTTCAGTCATTGGTATCATATTGACGATATCCTCTCTATTGTATCTCAGTATTAGTTTAAGGGCATTGCGATTGTCATCCCGCTCATATATCTTCCAGAGACGGACAGCGTCTTCACCCGACATCCCCGCAACATCCTTCGGGCGTTTTATTCCCATCTGGATCTCAATGGATTTCAGTCCGCCCATGAAACCGCACCTCCTCGCGACGAATCTCAGATCTAGATGCGGGATATCCGGAAGGGATCCCGGGAACTGGGCATCGATCATGGGAAGGTCGAATGTGGTCCCGTTGAAGGTGACGATCATGCTGGCGTCCTTCAGCATCCTTTTGATCTCGTTCCCGTCGAGGTTGAATCCCCTGACCGCGGCGTCGAATTTACTTCCGTCATGAATGCCTACGACTGTGATAGGGGATTCCCTCCTCGTTCCCAGGGTCTCGATATCGAGGAAAACGGCCCTGCTGCCGAAATCATCCCACAGCCTCCAGTTGTCCCCGGGTTTGAAGAACCCGTTGAAGTACCTCAGGTCATTTTTCTTGAACCGATCCAGTGCTTCCTCGACAAGTGCATCGGAGGTTATCTTCCGGTCGCCTTTCAATCCAGGGACCTCATCCCATTGAAGAAAATCCTCCCAGCTGCCGATTCCCATTCTCCAGTACTTGAGTTCGGTATTGAGGCCTACCCCGGGCAGCATGATGAAACTTCTGGTAAGCATGGTGTTATCACCGTTGGTTCTTTGATGGATATTCAGTCACCCCTTTCGGAGCATATCTTGGCGCAAGATCGTTGTCTATGTTCAAAACATCCAGAATCCTTCCGGCGAAGGTCTTCTGAAGGTCTTCAACAGTTCTCTCTCCCCCGTAAAGGGGAGGTGCCGCGGGCATTATCACGGCCCCGTAGGATGAAAGGTCGAAAAGCGCCCCAAGCACCGGAGTTGAGAGAGGCGTCTCCCTGACTGCAAGTATGAGAGTTCTCCTCTCCTTAAGAGCAACTGCACCGCAGCGGGTGATCAGGTTGTCCGCTATTCCGGACGCGATTTTCGAAGCGGTCGAAACGGTGCATGGACAGATTACAAGGCCATCGAATGGGTTCGATCCCGAGGCCGCGGGATCGTCCATCATGGAGGAATCGACCATCCGATCCGCGAGGTCCTCGAGGTCGCCGATGTCCATTCCGGTCTCGTTTTTCAATATTTTTCTCGAGGATTCGTTTGTGATCAGAACGATCTCCGGACGGGATTCGCGGAGTCCTGCCAGGCCTTTCAGGAGCTCGAGGCAGTATCCGGCTCCCGATGCCGCTGTCATGGCGATCATCAGCCTTCGTTTTGCCATGCGGGTGTATCGTGGTACATATTCAATCATTTTTCCCCGTCAGTGTATATCCGAACGCTGCCCAACCCGGTATCGGAGGATAGGACCGCCCGGGCAAGATTTTCATTTTGAGGTCCGAATACGACACCGCCGTCATAATCCGATCTCAAAAGGAAGGCTGGATCCGAGGTGATCATCACCCTCTTGTCTCCGTCTCCAAGTATTTCGAACTTGATGAAGCCGATTCCCGGATCGCTCCTTCCCGCCGGAAGGTCCAGAGCCCATACACTCTCCGCCCAAATCTCGGGCCATGCCACTATCAGGGGGACATGCTCCTTGAATTTCATATCCTCCCGGTATTTCAGCCTGGGCCTTATTCGAAGCGTTTCCAGATAATCGTCGAAATCCCCTTCGCCATCCATCATCAGCTTTCCGATCCTTCCGGGATCGATCCCCCTTCTGAGTGCCGTTTTGATTAGGTGGACGGCCGCGTGGCTCGGTTTCCCGGGAACGATCTTAAAGGCATCCAACCGATTCTCGATCTTTGACAGCTTGAATATCTTCTGGAGATAATAGGGATCAATGATTCTGCGATCGATCATGTCAAAGAGGTTTGAAGAATCATTCATATCCCTGTAAATATCCCGGATTGCATCGACACAGGGATTTTTTCCGATTCCCTCCTGAAGAAGGTAGGATATTGCCTGCTCGGCCGTCCTTCCGGATACGAGAATGTCCTTGCCTTCACGGGACGGGTATGTTCCCATGAAAACACCGGGATGATGTTCATCGAGTGAATAACCTGCAGGCAGTATTTCATCATCCGCATGTTTTCCCCCGATAATTCCCCTCCAGTGAAGGTCGAACAGATCGATACCGCCCGCCGCCGATAGGATAACGGCTTCCGGGCCTATCCTTCTGCCCATGTAATCTGTCCTGGTATTTTCCATGGAATTGTCTATCATCCACGAGATCAGGTGCAGTCCGGGTAGCGAGTTCGGGATGATATTTCTTGATTCGTCGATCAACCGGTATCTCACGTCAAGGGGAAGGGTCTGCGAGGGTGTTATGAAAATATCTCCGCTTCCGATCGGTCCCGGATCTTCCCCCAGAACCCATCGTGCTTCCGGAGGCTTGAGCATCTCGATGGATCCCAGCAGATACGAAGATCTGCCGCTGAAAAACAACGCAAGGAAACGTCTCCCCGTCCGATCGAACACTCTATATTCAATCATACGATCCCCGTACGGCATGATCTCGGTGAACGGCGACAATCCTTCGGGAGAATCGATCAGCAAATTGGTTTCACCGTAAGGGTTCTCGACCTTGATCTCCATTAGCCGGCCGCTGTCGATGATGCTTTCAAGGACATCTGAGATCTCATCTGCAGAACAGCTTTCCCATCCACCAATTCCATGCCAGACCGGCGTCCCGCTTTTGGGATTGCAGTAAACCGTCTCGTCACTGCCGTTTATATCAACGTGAATATTTCCGTCGTCCCGCCTTTCAAGCATCGGGACGGATAAGTATCTGGAAATCCGTTCGACGGAGATCGTTTCGTAAGGATTTGAACGGACTGTCAAGTCCTTCTCCCCCCCGCCATTTTTCCGGTGGACTCCATGAAGATCGACAAGGGATCCGATGGGTCGAGGCTTCTGAGATCAGGTGCGGGATCATACATGCTTAGAAAAACAGATCGATCCGTTTTCCGGAGCGATTCGATCATGTTGTCAACCGTACATCTGCCCGTCACAGTCCAATCACCGGAAGGATCGGCAAATGTACGGGAATGGGTTTGATATGTGGGCTTGATATCATCCTCAATCCTTACGGGAACTGACATGCCTCTGTGAGATCGATCCATCTTGATGATTTGAAGCCCGGAAGCCATTCCCATAGCCAGGGAACCTATCCCGTATGCGTAGATCGGTGGATGTTCCGCATCGGTGATCCTGGATAGATGAGTTATGAGATCATCTGACGGAATCTGTCCGGGGCCCCCTGAAATTACTATTCCGTCGTATGTGTTCATAGATGGTATTGTATTCGACTCCGATGGATTGACCATCATCACGCTGTAGCGGTCCCTGAGGAATCTCAACATGCCTTTTCTTATACCAAGATCTATGATGAGAATCTTCCCGGCGGGTGAGGCACATTCCATGTCCGTTGATCTCTTGACGGATGCCGAATCGTCCCAGGTTGCGGCAGCGGGTTCTCTTCCGAGCTCCTCGACCATCAATCTTCTGGCTGTCTCGGTCAATCTTGTTTCAGCCCCGGAAAGAACGGTGACCCGGGGTTCCTTGCCGGCGGGGACCACCAGTGGATCGGGATCGAGGTACGTGAGGGCGATTCCCCCGTGGCTTTCGAGCATACGGTGAAAGTTTTTAAAATGTCCCTCGTGCGTCGGGAAGTCAACGATCTCCCTGCAGATCAATCCCGATGCCCATAGATCATCGGATTGATCGATCCCCCTCCTTATCCCCCAACCTCCGATAACTGGCTCGGTCGTCAGTATCATCAGGTCCTTAACGGCTGGATCAGTGAGGAGAAATTGAGGATCTATCGGTCCGTGGAAATGACACAGCGCTCCTGTAGCTTCTCCCTCGATTCCCAAACCCAGGCCCGTATACACAGATCCATCGGCGAAGCAGAGCATCCCCTTCAAGAAGGGTTCACCTCCGCTTCACTCCTGATCATCGGGTTTTATCACGGGCGGCCTTGCCGGAGATGGTGCTCCGCCGACTGTTGGAGGTGCTTGTCCGGGCGGAATTCCCCCAGGAGTCGGCTGGGGCGGTTTTTGTCCCGGAGGCGGTATTCTTGGGCCGCCCTGGGCTGCTTCTCCGCCCTGCATTCTCTTAATCTGTTCTTCCATCGGGACGGCGCCCACCAGAACGTTCCCGCCTGCGTTCTTGACGGCTTCCTCATCGTATTCATCGGCGGCGCTCATCAGTTCGTCCATGGACCCTTCGTAATCGACCTCCTCCTCCTCCATCACCTCATCCTCGGGTACTGCTTCGAGTTTCAGCGATTCTCCCAGTTCCAGTCCGGGCCTCGACTCGTCGAACAGAGGTCCGCTTCCTCCAGCTGACTGCCAGGCCGGTCCCTCATCCCTGCTCTTGTCCTTGACGAGATGTTCGTGAGTCCCATCGGTGTGGTAAACACTGCCTCCAAGGTCGATCTTGAGGTCGGAAAGCGTGGATTGATCGGGACCGAAATCCTCGCCGATGATCCTTTTCCCTCCGTATAGGCCGGCGATCTCCTTCTGCCTTTTCTCCATCTCCTCTACCTTCTTCTCGATCTCAATTTCCTCCTGGATGTCCTTCTTCTTTGACTGCCGGATGATGACCAGGATGGAGATGATGAATCCGAGTATTATCACGATGATTATCGCCGCTGTCACGATGATCCATACCGGTATCTTGTTTTCCTCCTCATCGTTATCGATCTCGTCGTCTCCGGTTATGGCCTGCCCCGGCCGGACGTTGGGATTCAGGGGATCGATCTCGTTTCGGTTAAGGGAATACGGTGTCTTCTTCTCGGAATCAAAGAGGGGAACGCTGAATCCGATCTCTATGCTGTTGTTGTATCCGTCGTTGTCCGGGTCCTCGTCAGGACCTGCCGATAGATCACCCCAGAAGAACTTCTCTCTCATGTCGGGAAGTCCGTCGTTATCATTGTCGTCATCCGGCCATATCACCATTTCGAACTGATAGTAGATCTCGGGGGTATATGAGTCCGTAACCGTCAGGTTGATAATGAACCTCTCGTTCTGCGTCCTCGAGAGGTTCCCGTCTGTCGGGAAGAATGAGAAATATACACGGCTCTCGTACCTGTAAAAGTCCTCTGTTCCCTCCACTGCGGAGAATCTCCACGTATAGTTCAATGCATCAGCGTCGAGGTCCTGGGCGAATGCCTGAAAGAGAACAGGCTCTCCCCATTCGGGCCGTGCGGATTCCACGGATGGTGCAACCCATTCGTTGACATCCCTCTCGTCGTACCTTGCCCAGAAATCTATCTTCTTCTTTCCTGGTGTCCAGAACGGTTGATCCTGAAGGTTGTTGACCTTGATCGTTATACCGAGTTTCGAGGGGTACGTCTTCTCCCGGTCCAGCAGGCTCAAGATGAAACCTATGGATCCTACCGAGGCATCTTCCTTGGTTGATTCAACCTTGATGTTCCATATGGTATCGTTGATTTTCGTGATCCTCGGACGATCCGAATCTGTGCTAAGGGTAAGAACGTCATTCGCGTCAATATCACCCGCCTCGACGTTGAATTCGATGCTCTCCTCCTCGTCAATAGTGAACTGGAACTCGTCATCGGTTCCCTCAACCGGTGTTCCGTTTACGGATACGAAGAACGGGAGATCGTTAACATTGGTAACGGGAAGGATAACGGTTAGATTCCTTGTTCCTCCGTTCGTATCATCGGCCGTGACCGTGAAGTTCAGTTCGGGAACATCACTGTTAGTGGGCGTTATCCTGAATATCGATTTGTGCTGTGGATCGACCTTGTCCGCATCAACCTTGATCCTGGGATCGGATGCGGTGTAGACTATGAAATCTCCGTCAATGTCAAGGGAGGATAGTCCGAAACTGTACTGGCTGTCCTCCCTGCAGGATACTGATTTCGGATCCAGTTTGAGAACCTTCTGTGTCGATTTGAGGAGAATGGTGTATGAGGTTCCGATATCCTCGAATTTGGCCCAGATAGGAAGGTCGTTGGTGGAGTTCACCTGGACAATGAATTCGTTGCTGAAACCGAACAGGTCGTCCTGGGTATTGAAACCCATGTCCTTTCCAGCGTCCATGACCTTGATCGTGAACTTCTCGGTTCCGGCCCAGTTCTGCTCGTTTGTGTAGAGATCAAGGGTCCAGTATGTCTGGTTATCTCCCTTTTCGCTTAGGATCGCCGTCACCTTGGGGTCTTCACTGGTGGGTATGATCTCGTAATAAAGTCCCAGGGAAGTTGTCTGTCCTTTGTAATTGTCATCCCATACCCATCCCTGTTCGAACCAGTAGGATAGGTTGAGCGCTCCCTCGAGCCTTCCGTCCTCCTCCATGTAGATGGGATCGATATCCTCCTCGAACCGTGGAGCCAGATTGATGACATCCGTCTTGAAATATACCTCTTCGGACTGGGATTTCAGACCTTCGGCATCGATCACCACCACCTTGGAGAAGTAAAATGTATTGTAGCTCAACCCGGTGAACTCGTACCTGTCGAGATTCTGTTTGGTGGATTCGTATACCTGATTGGCAAGGGATGGAACGAAATCGCTGGTGTTCGATAGATGAATGGTATACTTCTCGAAATCGGGTTCGGTGTTTATGTCCCATTTTATGGTACCGCTAAATTCGGTATATCCGATCTCAACCAGGTTCTTTACGGGTTCCGGAGGAAGGTTGATAATGGACCTTGAATGCATTATATCCCAATCCAGTCCGATATCCGGATCCTTGGAGAGCCATACCACATGTATCGATCCTCCGTCGTCGATTGCCACCCTCGGCTGGTCCTTTTCGAGGCCGGGATCGTAATCGGAAACACGGGATGGCACGGACCACGTTTCGCCGTTGGCAGAACCGGATACGAAGACGTTCGGGTTGGTATTTCCCTGGGTATAATCATACCATGTTATGGCAATATATCCGTCGGATCCGAGGGTTATGTCGGGTTCCGAGTGCCATCCGTCGGGTGTGGATGTATTCACGATGATGTCTCTCTCGCCTCCAACGGAAAAAGTGTCTCCACCGTTGATACTCTTAGAATATTTGATGCAGGGGCGATCCTTGGTGATATCCTCGTTCGGAGCCCCGTTCTTGTCGGTCTCGAAGTCCCACCAAGCCACGTGAATTGCGCTTCCGTCCGCGATCAGCTGCGGATAGAAGGATTTCGGAAGCTCGTAGTAATATTCGGGGATCAGTTCCGGTTCGGAGAACGAAAGCGCTCCCGGAAGGGATGTAGTGGAGGCCGATGTCGAGTAAACCCACTCCTTGTATTCCGGATTGGCATACCATGCAACGACCACACTCGTACCGTCGCAGGCGACAGTCGGTGTGTACTGGGAATAGGAGGTCATCTGGGGATTGGAATGCTCCTTGACCTGCATGGGGAGGGACCAGGATCTTCCCCTGTCGAGTGAATATGATATCATTGCCTTGGAAGATTCGATCCATACGGCGAACATATTGCCCGTCGGGTCGATGCAGATGTCCGGCACGCTCATCTTGTTGTTCGGATAGGTTCCGGATGCCTGGGTTATGTTGTAATATCCCCAGTTTGATCCCGCATCCTCGGACACTACGACCCTGAGGAGGTATTTGTTGGTCGGTCCAAGCTCCCACTGGGAATCCAGAAATGCAATGGCTATGAGACTGTTCAATGATGCCATCGTGGGAGACTTCTGCGAATATCCGGTCGAATCCGGTGGGAGGAAATCCTTTGTGAAGGTAAATCTATCTCCCCCGTTCACGGACCGTCTGAACTTGACATGGGTATCCGGGATAAGTGCGTGATCTTCATATGCCACAAATACTGTTGCCGTTTCGCCCGATCCGGTCACTCCGACCTGAAGGCTCTCCTGGTTGGGATTATCGTTTAGAACCATGGTGTTCTTTTTAAAGGTCAGGGAATCACCAGGGTTCAAAAGCGGGATTCCCATAATCAGAAGCATGATTACCATTATGGTTACCCCGGTAAAATGGGCGTAGTCACTCCTTTTCATATCATCACCTTACAACGCAGGAATTGTGTACCTATCATAGGGAGTCTGGATATATCAGTCTTTCCAACCCCGTTTTACAGTACGTGCATAGGTTATTGACGACGGGAGAACCCTCTTTTCATATAAATATTGTTGAGACCCCCCGTTCTGTTTGACATTATCCGGAACAAAATGTTATATATAGTAACTTAATATGCCCCATCGCATCAGTGGAGGACCTGACATGGTCGATTTCGAGACGATCGATTTCAAGAATATACCGTTTGGAAAAAACAACTTCATAGAAGTTGCTAGGAAAAGAGCAGTACTGGGTAACGGTGGAAACACCGAGTTCATCTCAATCTCAAGGGGATATTTCCAGCAGAACGATGAGAAGAGATACAAGAATTCCGTCACCATTCCCGTAGAGGAAGAGGTTAGGAAGCTCATCGCCCAGTATCTCCAAGAGATCTGATCTGGAATTGGATGAGGTATCGGAAGAAACCAGATCCCGGTCACAGCCTGGTAGGAGGAGTCATAATATGGTTGAATTCAAAGCGGTCATCGCCGATATCAAGGACGGCAGGACCTACAATACGGTGGTATCCGGACAGCATGCCAACAGGCTGCTGGGAATGAAGATCGGAGATGAGTTCGACGGCCTGTTCGTATCTCTCCCCGGATACAAGATGATGATAACGGGTGGTTCGGACAAGGACGGCTTCCCGATGAGAAAGGACCTTCCCGGACAACCCAGAAAGAAGATCGTGCTTTCCGGAGGCACCGGATTCCACCCGAGGACGAAAGGCCAGAGGAGGAGAAAATACATCCGGGGGAACACAATTTCCGCGGATATAGTCCAGGTAAATATGAAGGTGACTTCATACGGCCCCCGTCCCATTGACGAGCAGTTACAGCAAGAGGAAACCCAATGAAGGTAAAAACGCAGCCCCAGGTGAATATCGGCCTCGTTGGTCACGTAGACCATGGGAAGACCACATTGACGGAAGCTCTTTCCGGAGTGTGGACTGATACCCACTCAGAGGAGATCAAGAGAGGCATAACCATAAAACTCGGGTATGCGGATACCGAATTCTACAAATGCAAGTCGTGCGAGGAGCCCAAGTGCTACTCGACCAAACCGACATGCGCCAGCTGCAAATCCAAGTGCGAGTATCTGAGGGCGGTATCATTCGTCGATGCTCCGGGGCACGAAACTCTCATGGCAACCATGCTGTCGGGCGCGGCGATAATGGACGGCGCCCTGCTTCTCATCGCGGCGAACGACAAGTGCCCCCAGCCTCAGACCCAGGAACATCTCATGGCCCTGGATTTCATTGGTATAAAGAACGTGATCGTAGTTCAGACCAAGATCGATCTGGTCACAAAGGAACGGGCTCTGGAAAGCCACAAGGAGATCCTGGCCTTCGTCAAGGGAACGGTTGCCGAGGGAGCCCCCATCATACCCGTATCGGCACATTTCGGAGCAAACCTTGATCTCCTGATCAAAACGATCGAGGATAGAATATCCAGGGATCCCGAGGGTGAAGAGAAGGATTTGAGAATGTATATAGCCAGGTCCTTCGACGTGAACAAACCGGGAACCGAGTACATGAATCTGACGGGAGGAGTACTGGGAGGATGCCTGCTTTCGGGAAAGGTGAGCGAGGGCGATGAGATAGAGATCCGGCCCGGTATAAAGGTGGAGGAGAAAGGGACCTCCAATTTCATATTCAAACCGCTCATCACCTCCGTAACATCTCTGGTATCGGGGGGGAAAACGAGGAAATCCCTTGTACCAGGCGGCCTGGTGGCAATCGGGACCGAACTCGATCCTTTCCTGACAAAATCAGATTCTCTTATCGGAAGTGTCGTGGGAAAACCGGGGACGCTCCCTCCGGTAGTCGACAAACTGACCCTGAAAACGTACCTGATGGATTTCCTGGTGGGGGTCGACGAGGCTGTGAAGGTCGACCAGATTAAGACATCGGAGGTGCTGATGCTGAATGTCGGCACCGCAACCACCGTCGGCATCGTCAAGTCCGCAAGGAAGGACTCCGCCGACCTCACATTGAGGATGCCCATCTGCGCCGATAAGGACCAGAGGGTTGCCATCAGCAGGCGTGTCGGCAGCAAGTTCCGCCTTATCGGTTACGGAATAATCGAGGCCGAGGAGTGAGCATGTCCGATGCCGGAACCGATCCGGAGGGCAGGGCCAGACATCCCAGGAATTTTTCGGGAACCGTTCTTCTGCTCGACACGAATGCGCTGATGTCTCCCTTTCAATTCAATTTTAATCTGGATGTCAAGATAAATGAGATTCTGCCGGAAGCCCAGGCAGTTGTTCCGACCTGTGTTGTCAGGGAACTGAAGGCATTGGCGGGAAAAGGAAGCTGGAAGGCAAAGGCGGCCTTGAAACTGTCGGAAAAATATCCATTGGTGATAGTCAAGGGTATCGGGGATGCTCCGATATTCAACCTAGCCGTTAGCAAAGGATGGGCTGTTATGACCCAGGACCGCGGATTGAGGAATCAGCTTCTCAGCAGGTCCGTTCCTGTGGTCTTTCTAAGGGGCCTGGGAAGGTTGGAATATCAGGAGCCGTGATCACGGTTCGCCGGTATCTTCCGGCCCGTTCATCCACGGCCTGTAGGAGTTGGATCCCGGGTTGTTCGGCTCCGGTGAGAACGCGGGATCCCCGTATATGCAGAACATTGCAACCTCTTTCCAGTGCGCCCCCAGGAGACCTCCCTGCCAGTCCGGATTATCCAGATCCTGTATGAACGGGGATACCTTCTCCGATCTGATCGGATTGCTTATGTAGCGGTTCTCCGCCCATCTGAGGGCTTCTCCGACGGTTCCGTATGTCTCCTCGTTATCAAGGAGACCATCCCAGAAGAAAGCAAACCAGGCATCGTTCAGGTCCCATTCGTAGTTTCCGTCGCTCCAGCTGGGATTTATGATCCCCGGAAACCATTCCTCGGTAGCCGATGTCGCATCCTGGGCGATGTTCGAGAAGCTGACCTCGGTGGCCCCGCCGGTAACGACTCCTCCTCCGTACAGGTAGTTGAGGGCGAAGGCTCTCTCGATATCCATGGGTTCTGCGGGTTTCCACCATCCCGCACCGTGAATCTTCGTATTCATACATGCCACGAAGAAACCGACCTGGGGAGGGAAGAACAATTCCCTCATCTCCTCTGCCCTGAGAACCCCGTCTTCATTCTGGTTGATAACATATGGGATCATGTAAAGCGATCCGTATTCCGATCCGTGGCCCCTGTATGCCACGAAACCGGAGGCCTCGAGGGCCGGATTCATGTCGCTGGGTGCGGCGGGTTCAATACCGTCTCCGATCAGAATATCCCTTCCGAGGCCCGATGGACCGAAGTAATCGTACGTCATGCCCTCATCCTCGGCATCCCTGCACCAGAACCGAGCGGGGGTTACCTGACCCCGCTCGTATGTGATCTCGTATCCGGAAAATGAAGTTCCATGCGATCTCCACTTGATATTCTCCACGCCCCTAAGGTAATCGATATCCCTTGTGCTCTCGAAACGATCAAAGAGATACGTCCTCACGATCTGGTTGGACATTCCCTGAACATTCCAGTTTACCAGTCTTCCCACAGCTGAATCCATGTAATAGGGATCCCCGCTGAGGAATCCGTACATCACGTCGGAATTTACCAGCTGGTCGCCCTCGACATTCTCGGGATCTGCGTTGGTCTGATCCGGCAGCTGGAACTGCGGAACGGCCGATGCGGATCCGACGAGGGTAACGTACGACGGGATGCCGTAATTATCAGATGCGGATCTCAGAACCTGATAGTAACCTGTGGCTCTTTTGTTGAGCTCGAGGTCCATATCGGCAATGGGATCAGTGGAGGACGTGTACTGGGTTATTACGTAAGCTGATCTGTAAGCGGCTACCTCTCCGGCCACACATGAAAGGGCGGGTATGTGGAACTGGTCGTCGGATGTATTGTAACCGTCAGATGCATGCAGGGATTCAACGGTTCTATCCAGGGGATTGACTATCATCACATAATCGAAAGGAACGTTGAGTTCCCTCAGTTCCTTCCAGGCGTCCTCCTGGCTTTCGAATGTCCTGGACCCCTTCACCATCACGTGGTTCTTCACATTGGCTATGGTGGATGCCCACAGGGCCTCTTCGTAATCCGCTACGGTTATTATTCCCTCGAAACCGGCAAACCTGGCTAGTGATTCCGGGCTCATGTCGTAGGTCACGAAGTCGTCACCCGCGCCGATGGTCTTGCCCGTGAAGGGGTTGGCCGGCGAGTAGTTGTCCACGTGGACCGTGGCGCTGGGCGGCGTGTTGTCCGTCCAGAGCGCCCG
>JBLIRG010000007.1:0-10380 GCA_049472195.1 Thermoplasmatota archaeon | reverse complement strand
AAGCTACCCCGGTGAGAGTGTGCGCGCATATTCTTGTGCGTGGCGAACTCACCGATCGGGCGCGTGCGAGGCATTCCGGTTGACGCGCGGGCGCATCCATCACCGTCCCGGGCACGGCGAGATCGTTGCACATGTGAGGTTTCGCGGGATGGGACGAGATGGATCCGAGACTATGTGTCACCAGTCTTCGTCTTCTTCGTCGTCGTAATCTTCGTCCTCGTCCTCGTCCTCGTAATCCTCGTCGTCCTCTTCCTCTTCTTCTTCCTCTTCCTCTTCCTCTTCTTCTTCCTCTTCCTCGTCCTCGTCCTCGTATTCTTATTACTCATCTTATTCCTCCTCCTCTTCCTCTTCCTCCTCGTCCTCGTATTCATCCTCGTCCTCGTATTCATCCTCGTCCTCGTATTCATCCTCGTATTCGTCCTCTTCTTCTACAGGTGTCTCCGGTTTCGTTTTGATGACGAAGATCTCCTCGTCATCATCATCGAGGCTTATGGGATGGTAGGAGGATTTCACGGCACCCTCGTCCGAATCGCCCGTCAGGGAGAATCCCCTTTTCTTCTTCTTGGGCTTCTCCTCGACCTTGGCCTTCTTCTTTTCCGATGGTTTCTTCTTTTTGACAGATTCGGACTTCTTCGCCTTCTTCTTGGGCTTGACCTCAGCTTTTGATTTTTTCTTATCCACAGTCTTTTTCTTTTTCACAGAATCGGACTTCTTCGCCTTCTTCTTGGGCTTGACCTCGGCGGCGGAAGATTTCTTTTTTGGTTTCTTCTTCTTGTCCAGACCGTGCATCTCGGCATATTTCTTGGCGAATCCCTTGGCCTTCTCGGCATATTTTCCCTTTGGGACCCACCCGCATTCATGGCATTTCTTGAAAGGATATTCCATTTTGGTCTTGCACTCCTTACAGTTGACCTTCATCTCCTTCATCTCTTCCACCTCGGGGGGATTGCTTTGGACTTAATGCTGTATAGAAAATAAAAAGGTTTTCATGGAATTTTCCCGCAAATAAGATATTGGAGAATCCGACCGGGAGATAGGGCGAGTGGGCATGTGCGGGCGGGGCTGAGCAGGAATGATTCAATCATCCATCCGCGGTGCATCATCCATTGAAGGAGGCTCCAGGATATCATCTGATTCATCGGGTATGTCCATATCCTCATCCCTCATGTCTTCGGTCGATTCAACCTGTTCCATCCCCTCGGATTCTGTTTCGTCTTCCATTTGAGGATCTGTTAACATTCCATCAGTAATCTCTTCATCCATGGAGGGAGGTATGATCATTCCGCATTCCGGACAGAATTCCATACCCTCCTCGAAGGACGCACCGCACTGGGGGCACTCATTCGACACCATTTTCTCTGGTTCCTCGACAAGCGGACTTTCGGGAACATCTTCCATCTCTTCCTCCTTCTCCTCCTCGGATCCGCCCTTCTTCCGGATCACCAGAACTACCATGGCTATTATGACAAGTGCAGCAAGTGCTAGAACAACCGCGATTACCCATATTATGAAATCATCCCCGTCCGAAGATGTGTCGGGCTTGCTTTCGGGATCCCAAGGATCGGTGTCGGATAGGAACTCCTCCCAGTTCTCGAAACCGTCGTTATCCGAATCCACCGTTGCATCCGTGTTTAGGAGGGGATTGAGATTGTGTTGATACTCCCATCCGTCGTACATCCTGTCGCCATCGGTATCCGGATCCTCCATATCGGTCCCGAGCGCATATTCCATCGAATTATTCAGTCCGTCCTTATCCTGATCGAGAGCACCATCGGATGGATCGTAGGGGTCCAGGAAACTGTACGTCGCTTCAACGGAATTCGGTATTCCATCACCGTCCGAATCAAGCAGAAGTTCATCTATGGTCATGAAATGCAAAAGGAACTCCTCTGCGGTATTGCCCCTGAGATCTGTGATGCTGTCGATCGAGAGTGTGTAATTTGTCTTGCCTAGTAGCCTCTGTTTGACGGTGATATCTACGCTTAGATTTTCAGCGTCTATCTCGATATTAAGCGGGACGGAGATCTCGGTGCCGTCCTCAACATATGCAAGATCGAATGATAGCAACCCCCATATAAGCGGCTCCGAGAATTCGATGTAGATGGATGGTACCAGATCCGTAACGGTACCACCCTCAGCAGGCGTGGTCGAGACCACCCTGGGAAAAATGTGATCGGGGACCAGGGCCCTTATGATGAAATCGGTAACATTCACATTCCCTCCCTTGTCTACCGCTACGAGGCGGGCATCGTAATCGCCGGGATCCAGGATCATGCTGACATTTCTCCCGGAGAGCTCCTGCTCTTCCCCCTCGACTGTCACGTACCATTTTATGATATGCACCCCGATCTCATCGGTGACGTTCGCCCGGAGATTGAAGTCCATACCGGAATCAACGGTCAAGATCCCTTTCTCGAGTCCGAATATCTCCATGTCGCACGGCGTCAGATCCACCAGGAATTCGATATGGGAATAATCACCCACATTGCCGGAGGGATCGATGGACCTTACGGAAATATTGTAGGATCCCTCGTGTACGAACATGACCCATTCGAACCGTCCGCCGTATGTGGACCATTTTATGTCGGGATTGGGATTCAAATATTCCTCGCCGTTCATGAGGATCTCCAGAAGCGTCCTATCCTCTCCCTGGACGGTTACGTTGAGTCCGACCAGCGTGGTGTTGAATATTCCCGATCCCTCGATATACTGCACCTCATCGACGAGATACAGTCGAAGTTTTGGTGCTACGGGGGCCGTTATATCAAGGGTGGTGAACTCGACGGGCCCGGTCAAATTCGAATGGTTCGGTGGATCCGCCGAATCGTATGCCATCACCCAGAATCTGTAAGTGGTTTCCGAGGCCAGGTTTTCCAGCATAATTTGGTTGTTGAACCTCCCCTCCAATATCATGAAAGCGGGTGCGTTCGGGGAATCATCCTGGGTTAGTACATATCCAGCAACGTCGTTGCTGTCGCTGTAATCCCATTTTAACTCTGCCCAGGTCCCGCCCACCTGCTCCACTTCGTCCTTGACGACGATCTCGATGAATCCCGGTTTGTCGGGTTTGATGATGTCCCTGGTCATCGCTTCCAGAACATCGGACTCATTTGACGGATTTCCGTTGTTATCAAGTGCAAGTATCTTGAACTCGTAGATGGTCGAACCCTCCAATCCGGTGAAGTTATAAGAACGGTCCATTCTGTCGGTTGTGACCTCCGCCCATTCCCCGCCTATCTTCTTTCGGTAGCCGAGCACGAAGTACAGAAGCTGATGCTCCGTAGCATCGAAATCCCACTCCCAACCCACTCGAATCCAAAGACCTGTCCCGACGATCCCGCCGTTTTCCTCGATCGTGAAATTGACCATGTCGGGAGGGGGGATGTTGTCCATCCACCACACGTATTCCAAGTTATCATCGAGTGTGATGTGGGAGTCCACCTTTCCCCAGGTCCTCATGAGACCGCTTTCCTCATCGGCGTCGAGCTTTATCCTTATATGGACCAGGAACGACGAGAAGGAGCCGTTGTGGAAATATCTTTCAACCGCTATCAGTGGGAAATTGCCCGATGAATCGGATACCGGATCGCTGCCTTCATCATTCCCTATTGAGTTGTAAGCTACCTTGTCCGGACCGTACTCATAACTGATCTTTAGGTTAAGTTTCGATCCTCTGAAGGGACCACCGCCGTTGTTTAGAAGCGTTCGAACCCTGAGCCAGTAACCCTCGTGGATTCGGGCTTCTCCCCCGACACTGACGGAGACATCCGGTCTGCTTGTGTTGATGCACCAAATCACGCCTTTATCCAGGGCGGTTAATGAGACCATATCGATATCGTGGATCGTGCTGTTGTACAATCTTATCGTCGAATTACTGTTCTCCGCTTTCAATCCCCGGGAGGATACGGAAATATTGACGTGATCAAAATATGCGTATCCGCCCGATGACACGTTGATCTGCGACCATCGGCCTCCCATCGTATTGGTAAATAATACAGGAGATTCCTCGGTTCCGGCAGCTTCAAGGTATCCTTGAACGTCGATCCAGCATCCGTCCTTGATATCTACTGTTACTCCTGGTGAGATCTTGAGGCTGGAACCTTCCGGTATCGTGATATTCCCGTCTATGAAATATGGCTCGGATGTATCGGTCCAGCTGTTGTCTCCGGAATATTCTCCCTCAGAGATCGTCACCGCCGATGTGCTCATCGGAATGAATTCGACCGTGAGGGGTGCAATCAGAGTCAATATGAAAAGAAGTGATATGATCCTTCGGTTAACCGGCAGCTTGTACTTCGTGAACAATCCTTTTCCGGACAATGTACCGCCCTCCTGAGAGCCGATCTCCCCACTCCATCGGGATTCGGCTTTCCTTTATCGCAGGTTGTGATATTATAATTTACCGTGTTCAGGATGTTAATAATTTCAGAACTATCCATCATCTGATCGGATGCCGGCGTTCGATGTTATGGTATAGTATCCCGATCCTGTTCCTTCAGGGACCAAACCCATCCTCTTTTCGAGGGGACCATCTTACCTTCCAGAACACCCCTGGTCTTGAGTTTCATCAGCGTTTTCACGGCACCGTCAGGGCAATCGCTTTTTGCCCTTGACACCTCTTTCTCGATCTCGGCTGTGGTCATCGATCCTCTTTCCCTGAGGAGGGCGATCAGATAATTCTCCTGGTCTTCCATTATTACCACCTATGATGATCATCATATTACCAGTTTATCCCCCTGAATATCCCTCGGGAAAAGCTTCTTTTTCGACGGCCGCCATGATGTCCTCCTGATCCGCATCGTCGTCGATATGCTGGTTTACATCCAAACTCGGATCGATCAACCTGTGGCTCACTTTCTTTGAGAAATACCACAATCCCAACATTGCCGCCGCCCATTCCAAGAGGAGGATCCCGAGACCGATCGGCCCGCTCATCCACCAATGCTCAAAGGGTGGCGCCATAACGGATTGTATGACATACCAAATAACCAGAAGGCTAAGTTCAATTGGGATCACATACTTGAAGAGATAATCGAACCATTTTCCTATCCTGAGGTCGGAATATCGGCTGTTGATGATGTTCCTCCTGAACCTCGTTACCCCGTATTTGTATACGATGTAATAGATGAAACCCCCCGATACAAGAAGTCCCATACCCCATACGTAGTCCTGATGATCCAGGAAAACGGGCATCGGATGACCGGCGATATCCATTACGATCAGGGCGGATGGCATTCCCAGGATCAGCATTCCCGTGGTCAATACCAGTATCGCCTTCTTTCTGGTCCAACCGATGTCGACGAAGTTCTTGACTGCGTTCTCGTACGTAGCGATCATCGATGTCAGTGCGGCAAACGCCATCGCGATGAAGAATCCCAGAGCGATGAACTCGCCGAAGGGCATCTGACCGAAGAGACTCGGAAGGTGGATGAAGGTAAGACCCGATCCCCCCTCCTCTACGGCTGCCTCTGCCGCGGTAACGCTTGGTGAAAGCGCAAACACCGTGGCAAATATCATGATCCCGGCAACGAGAGATATTGTCGTATCGCCGAAACCGGTGAGGAATGAGTTGAGGGAAGTATCCTCCTTTCTTTTGGTGTAAGCCCCGTATGTTATCGCCATCCCCATACCTGCGGAACAGGACCATGCCGACTGTGCCAGAGCGGCCACCCATGTCTGGGCGGAAAATATCTCCTCCCCCGGGGTGAAGATATAAGCGATGCCGCGTAAAGCTCCCGGTAGGAACAGGGCCCTGAACATGTTAACGATCAGCAGGACGAACAATGCGGGAATCAATATCTTGTTTACCTTCTCGACCCCCTTTTCCACCCCCCTGTAAACAATTAGTGCGGTTATCCCGATTGCAACTATTTGGAATATTATTACGAGATAAGGAGATGAGATGAATGAATCCCAGGACGCCTGGGGATCCCCGTAATCGATCGTGAACGCGGTGGCAGCGTATTTGATCGTCCACCCCATCACGATGGCGTAGTAGAACCCAATTGCCGTGGATATCCAGGCCATCCATGCTCCCATCCATGCTTTATGCTTTCCCAGGAAGGTGGCGAAGGATCCCATTGTTCCCTTCCGGGATTTCTTGCCCAGGGAAAATTCCACCAGCAGAATGGGGATTGACCATGTCAGCAGAAAGATCACATAAGGGATCATGAAGGAGCCGCCGCCGTTGTTGGCAACCTCTTTGGGGAACCTCCATATGTTCCCCGTCCCGATAGCCGCGCCAAGCGCGGCCAGGAGAAGACCCCAGCGGTTTGTAAACGTATCCCCTTTACCCGACGCCATCCCCTTCGCTCCTCCTCTTCTGTGCCTTCATGGCTTTCACAATTCCTCCGACGAATCCGCCCCAAATCGTGCCGAGGGTCAAGAACATGACCAATACGGTATCGAATCCGAAATATATGTCCCATATGTCAATGTCGGGAGTCACGTACCGGTGAAACTCCAGAGGGGCGTACATCGGTTCGATTACCTCACCGCCCTCGGAATCCCTCAGAATGAAATAGAAATCGAAATCCGCACCCTTGAACTGCCGCGGAACGACCGCAGTCCAGTTTCCGTTCTGGTCAATTGAGGCCGGGGCCGACCTCCAGAAACCGTCGTAGGACCTGAACATCAGTTCGCTGCTGCTCTCGTCGAACGCCAACGGATAACCGGAATCCGGGATCGACAGGTCCACCCGGATGCCTTCCCGCACCTCCTCCGCATAAACGGTGCTGTCGTTGATGCGGAGGTATGATCCGTAAGGATTTGATGCGGAATAGCAAAGATACAATGTGGGATCGAGGTTCAGCTCGGCGTGCTCCGCTATCTCCTCGCCTGGTATCGCATGGGTCCGTCCGATCTCGAAAGTGTAGGCCAGAGTTCCGTGCTGGGAATAGAACCAGTCGGACATTTCACCTGAAGCCATGTAAAGATCATATCCCTGCATGGGTTCGTAACCGTTCATCTCGGCCATTCTCATCCCGAGGGTTTCAAGAAGCTCCGCGTCAGGAGCTGGCTCAGGCACCGACCCCCACGGCCAGAGGACCAGTTCAGAAAATGAATGGTAGGAGATCGCCACGGGGAAATCAATGGTTTCCCCGAGATTTTTCATGGCGATGGTCTCGAGACTCGAGAATCCTCCGGCGGGATCCTCGTCGACTTTGCCGTCATCATCGTTATCGACGCCGTCCCAGGGATCCTCATCCACCCCTTCGTCCGGTCCGAAAGGAAGCCTGCCTGGAGTGAGGTCTATCTGAATTACCGCATCCCCGTCATTGTCCCTGTTGTCCGGCGGACCTCGATAAGTACCTCCGCTGGTCAACAGCTCGTTGGATCCAAGATCGAGATGCCACATCCATCCGTAATTTCGGTTCAGGTCCACCCCGTATGACAGAGGGACCACTTCCGGGGAACCTATAGGGCCCGGGCCGAAATCGGCAAGATAGTTCGGCTCCCGGTTCTTCCTCCACCGTGTCTCCATATCATGTGAATATTGTGTGCCGTCCACGTTGAGCATGGGGATGAAGAAAATCTCGCGATTATCCAGGAGATAGGTGGCAACCGTACCGTTCCTGGAATCCCGGCCGTAGTTCTCGAGAAGGAAAGTCATCACGTAAAGGGGGACCTCGTACGATATCCACTCATTGCCGTGATGAGCGCCGACCAGCAACGCATTCGGTTCCGATCCGGGATCGCCGTCATCCGTGAACTCCGGTTCGTCGCTTAGCTTGACGCACCAGATTTCCCTTTCCTCGTAGCTCTCCCCTATCGTGAATATATTCATCAGGTGCGGAAACCTCTCGCTCAGATTTACGAGGTATTCGGTCATGGAATTATAATCGAAATACTTCGTGAAATTTTCCTGAAAATCTGGATCGGCATCCACATCGCTAACACCGGCCATGACCCTCCCATCATCAATCGCACTGAGGTTGTCCCCGGGGGAGATTATCAGAAGAATGATTACCGCAAGACTTCCCAATAGAAGGTGAAACCTCATCAGAAAGGCTCTGGAGGGGGATTTTCGCATCAAATGGTAAAACGGGAGTCATGTTATATCGTTTTCGGATGGGTGGTCCCGTCTTATGGATGTTGCAGCTTTCCGACGAGGTCGATACAACAAACGGAATGCTATGATGAGGGGCTTCTGAGGACCCTTGAACCTCCGATCGGAGGAAAAAAAACATCCTTTGTTAAGACGGTTTTTTTTCATTTATATAATCGAAAGACCTTCGAGTGGAAATCCCCCTAAAGCTTGAAATATGACAAGACTGATGACCCTCTCAGTCCAAATCTTGACCTGATTCGGGGTCGAATATTATGGGCGGTTTGCATGAAAAATCAATCCGGGATAGCGTTAGCTTTGGGGATGTATTCGGGGATCAAAACCGCACGTTATCCACACAGGACCCTCGGGAGAGTCAGGGGACTAAAGGCATAATTCTTCCCAGGGCAAAAGGAGCGGAAAGCCCCATAGCCCAGCCCATATCCAGATATATCTTGGAAAGGGAGACATATACAAGGCTGGTTGAGTCAATATCCTTGTCTGAGACCATGGAGGAAATAGTGGATTCCCTTTCCCGGGATCTGTCCAAGATCGTTCATTTCGAGATAGGCGCGTTGAGCCTTAAGACGTCCGAATACACTGACGAGAGGGACTGTCTCATGTCGGATGACATGCCCCACGAGACCTTCGAGTTCACACCGATGTCGAATCTGATCCTCAACGGCGACGAGGTGGGGGATATTCTCTGTGATCTTCCGGAAAGGGATGAGGAGTGGAAAGGGGCCTGCAGCAATCTATACCGCGCGAAGACCTTGGAAGGAGATACCGTACTGGTGAACCTCAACTCCCTTTTCCTTGCACCACTTCACTCGGCCGGAGAGAGAATCGGGACCCTCGCCCTGTTCTCCTCCAAGGTCGAACAGTACAAGGATATGGAGGAGGGGATCCTGAACAGGTTCTGGGAAATCCTGGGATCAGCGATCGGAAAGATATATCGGAACAAGATCAAATCCGATGAGATCGGAAGGGTCAGAAAGCTAGTCGACGAATCCGAGGCCGTCCTGGTCACCTGGATGATGAACGGTTCGGTGTGGGAGGTGGATTTCAATCTGAGAGCCGAGGATTTCATAGATCCCCTTTCGGGATTCCCCGATTCCCTCGACGGCATATTCTTCGTTCCTCCCGGTGATGACAGGGCAAGAGCGGACGCCCTTTGGAGGCAGGCATATTCATCGGGCGAAACCCATTCGATCGGCCTGGGACTGACCGATCATGAAGGATTGGAAAAGCAATTCCTTTGCTCTTTCTCACCGATAAAAGAAGATGGCAGGATCGTTGGAGTGTCCATGACCGGGATCGAGATGGGATCGATAGATCTATCCATGTCGGAATTATCCGATCTGAACAGATCATATCGATCCCTTGTTGCCAGGTTATCACATCATATAATCAATCCGCTTTCGGCGATCTCCGGATATACTGAATTGATGGCGGTAAGCGCCTCTGACGATCAGCGTTTTTACATGCACAAGATCCTCGGCATAAGCATGCGCATGTCCGATATCATACACCAGGCGAAGATGGTGGCTGACCTCAAGGAGGGAAGGATCAAAAAGGAATTTCGCGGAATAGACCTCTCAAGGTCCCTTATAAGGGCTACGGAAAGGATAAGGTGCAGGGGGATAGGGGACGGGATCCGATATCTGGGTGCTGAGGGGGCTCTTCAGATCACAGCCCATCCACATGTGGAAGAGGTTTTCTACAATATATTGGATTACTGTTTCGAGGGTAGATCGAATGAACCGGTGATCTCGATCTCCACATACACGAGTGTTGAAGGGGCGATAATATCATTCAGGATCAGGGGAATGAACATCCCGGAGTTGGCAGGGGAAGGGATTTTCATGGAGTTATGGGGTGGTAGGCCGGGCCCTGACATAAGAGGGTCGGGGCTCGGCCTGGCGGCGGCTGCCGGAATGGTTTACCTGCACGGTGGCAGGATCCGGGGAGAGGACGAGGAGGACGGGACTTCCATAAAGATATTCCTCCCCTGGGATCCAAAATGATCGGGATCAAGGATTTCTCAAGCCATAGGCCTCACGGGAGAGGCCCGTGAAATGGATAAGCATGACTTCCGTGGCCCCGGCGGATGCTTTCAGAGCCTGTTCCACCGTCAGGTGGACTCCGTCGGAGATCTCATTCCCTCCGGCGTAGGTCGCCTCGACAACGGCAAGATCACAGCCGTCTATGAAATCTGCCAGCGTTTTCCAGTCGCCCGTGTCCCCGCTGAACACCACCGATTCCTTTCCCGAGGATATCTTGTAGGATAGGGCCGGAATGATCTCTCCAACCAGGCCCGGCTTGCTGTCCCG
>JBLIRG010000069.1:0-15890 GCA_049472195.1 Thermoplasmatota archaeon | reverse complement strand
GATCAGGATCCGTGAGAGGTCGTCTTCGAAGCCACGCACGGCCTCGGCGTGTGGGATCGGCGTGGCCGCGAGCGCCACGCCGAGCGTCGCCATCGCAGTGAGGCCGGAGCCCGGGATCAAGCGCTCGGAGGCGGCGAAGGTCGCAAAGGAGGAGGGATTCCCCAATATCGCAAAGCTCTTCAATCTGGTTGGCTCCGTTGAGGTGGATCACGAGAAGAGATACAGACACCTCCTGAAACAGGTGGAAGAGGGCAAAGTTCACAGGAGAGACGCCCCGACGAAATGGATCTGCAGGAAGTGCGGATACGTGCATGACGGACCAGAAGCGCCTCAGGTATGTCCGCTGTGTTCACATCCCCGTGCATATTTCGAGGAGAAGATAGTGGATTATTGAAGGATTCGTTTTTCCTTACCTTATAATTGTACAATCAAGATCCGGACCATCCCTTCGGATCTTCTTTTTTCCTTTGACTTCTTTATTCATCTTTTCGTTATTCAATTTATATATCCATACCATCGTACACCCTGCGTGGGTGTGATTCAGTGGCATTCAATGACATAACAGCCGAAGGCCCGGGAAAAGCATACATGCTGGCGAACGAAGCGGTTGTCAGGGCCGCCCTGGAATCGGATGTCAAGGTATATTCTACCTATCCCGGATCCCCGACAGTTGAGATTCTGGATTCGTTCGAGAGGGCTCTGGACCGTTTCGATTTCAAGATGGACATAGCCGTGAACGAGAAACTGGCTCTCGAGACCGCCGTCGGAGCGTCGATGGTGGGAATGCGTTCTTTCTCCTCGATGAAAAGCGTTGGAATGAACGTGGCCGCCGATTCCCTCTATGTCATGGCCTACACCGGGGTCAAGGGAGGATGTGTTGTTCTGATAGCAGATGATCCACATGCTCATTCGTCACAGTCGGAACAGGACGGGAGGTGGTTCGGGTACACGGCCTACGTTCCGATGCTGGATCCCTCAAGCCCCCAGGAAGCCATGGATATGGTCCGGGCGGGTTACGATATTTCCGAGAAGCACGGATCGATCGTGCTCCTTAGGACAACCACGAGGATCAACCATCAGAGCGGAGTTGTGAAACTGGGAGAGATGAAGCGATCCCCTTTCAAGAAGATCAAATACGATGAGATAAGGACCAAATACTCCTCCGTGGGATCGACTGCAAGAGAGGGGAAGCTGAAGCTGCTGAAAAAAATCGAAAAGATCAAGGAGGATTCGGAGATATCCCCCTTCAACACCGTGGAATATTTTGACGGTGAGAAATTGATCAGGGGAAGATCACCCGAACCGATCGATATCGGGATCGTGACCAGCGGAGTATCCTACGGTTACGCGGTGGAGGCGTTGATTAAACTCGGACTGCCCGCGGGAATATTGAAGATCGGCTTCATCAATCCCTTCCCGGAAAAGAAGATCGCGGATTTCATATCGGGTTTCAGAAAAATAATCGTCGTGGAGGAGCTGTCTCCCTACCTTGAAAATTTCGTCGAACAGATCGCAAGATCGGCCAACCCGGATGTTCAGATAATGGGAAAGGGATCTCACCACTTCTCGGAATATTCGGAATACAGCATCCCGCTTGTAACTGAGGTCATCGCGGAAGCGTCCGGCATGAAAGTTCCTTTCGATTACGATGAACACATGGAAAGAACCTCCCGTCTGGCCGATATCATCCCTCCCAGACCCCCCATATTCTGTGCGGGCTGCCCTCACCGAGGGACATTCACCGCGCTGAAAAGAGCCGTCGGGAACAAGTCCAGGGTATTCTTCTCGAACGATATCGGATGCTACACGATGATGGTCCTGCCGCCTTTCGACTGGACCGATTCCCAGCTGTGTATGGGAGCATCCCTCGGGATTGCGGCGGGAGTTGATTTCGCCGCGGAGGAAAGGGTGATAGTAGCGATCGGCGATTCCACGATATTTCACGCAGGATTGACGGGCATCGTCAATGCGGTGCACAACCGACACAGTGTAACGATAGTCGTTCTTCACAATTCTGTAACGGCGATGACCGGGCAGCAGAGCCACCCGGCGCACGAGAAGATGGCCGGGGGAAGGGACGGCATAAAGCTCGATATAGAATCGGTCCTCCGGGGCTTGGGTGTCGAGAAGATAGTAAACGTTGATTCGTTCGGCATCAGAAAGAACGTGAAGATGATGAAAGAGGCACTGGATCACGACGGAGTTTCGGCAATAATATCCCACGGGGAATGTGCGCTGTATCACTTCAGGAATCTGAGAAGGCAGGGTGGAAAATCAGTACCATACTACGTTGACAAGGACCTATGCAGGGCGCCTTACATCTGCATCAAAGGTTTCCTGTGTCCGGCAATATCCATCGATGAAACCGATGGTAAATCGATCATATCCCCGGATATATGCGTCGGGTGCGGCGAATGCGCCCAGATGTGCGGTTTCGGAGCGATCAAGTCCACGGCAACACTCCATGGAGGCGAGGATCGAACGTATTACACGATCGAGGATTACAGGGAGTACGAACGAAACGTCGAGAGAAAGGAGGAGGTGGCAGAATGAGGGGAATATTCAATATTATAAACTGCGGGGTTGGCGGCCAGGGAGTTGTTCTGATGGCGAACATCGTGGGCAAAGGCTGCACGATCAAGGGAATCAATGTCGTATCGGGAGAGCTCCACGGCCTGTCCCAGAGAAGCGGATCCGTGGTTGCTCACCAGAGGATCGGAGAGGGAGCCGTCTCACCTCTGGTACCCTGCGGCGAAGGGGACGTGATACTTGCACTTGAACCCATGGAGGCCCTGAGGTACCTCTATTTCGCCAAGCCGGGAGGTACGGTCATTTCCAGCAGCCGAATCATTCATCCCCCGATAGAGACCGAATGGCTTGCGACGGGAAAGATCGACGGGTACGTGAGATACGAAGATGTGAAAAGGAGAATAGCAGATAACGGCTACAGATACGTGGAGATAGATTCGCTGGGACTGGCATCCAGAGCTGGAAATCCTCAGACCCAGAACGTTGTGATGGTTGGAGCCCTCTCGGCTTCACCTGGTTTTCCCGTCAACAGGGATATCATGAAGGAAGCTGTCAGGATGACCGTCCCAAAAAGGGCCGTTGATATCAATCTGAAGGCCTTCGATCTGGGGTATGCGGCAGCAGAGGAATGATCAAGGACACATGTGCCTTCTTTTCGATCCGATATAAGGTCACCCTGGTACATATCTTCCTGCCGACATGGCCGGGTCAAGCGAAAATATAAAAATATTACATGCCCTCTACGAGGCTGTTTCCCATAGACAGGAGGTGTGAAGAAATGGCATCGAAATGGCGTTGCATGGCTTGCGGATACATTTATGACCCCAAGAAGGGTGACCCGGATTCGGATATTGCATCCGGAACCACCTTCGATGACCTCCCGGAAGACTGGGTATGCCCGGTTTGCGGCGTAGGCAAGGATATGTTCGAAGAGATCGAGTGACGGGTAGAAGCCCTGTTCATCAGAGAATGTTTTTTTTTGATATTTCATTTTGTCAGCAGGAGCTTTATTCATATTCTCCATACGGAAAATATCTCATTAGAACAATCCTCTGGATAATTTGGCCGATGAAATTTTCACAATCCCCTGCGAAAACGATTTATGCGATGAAGCCTGAATGATGGCGGGGAGCCGGCACTCGTGGTTCCAACCGCTGAAGGATCATGTGGTGAAGAACCGATTAATTCTGAACGAACATGATTATTGCATCGACAATCAGTCCAGAATGTCAGCTCATGATGACCAAACCGGTGGTAAAGAATGGAAGGACCGATCTGCTCAAGGGAGATGGCTGATTACTTCGCCGGATTGAAAAGGGATGCCGAGGCGGCCGCCTCGATAGCAAGGACCGCAAGGTCAAGGGGCCTTGATCCCGTGAATGATGTCGAGATCCCCTTCGCGGATGATCTGGCTGGAAGGGTCGAGAACCTCGTGGGGCCTCCAGGCGTGGCTTCTAAGATCAGGGATCTCGCTCCTACAATGAGCAGAGAGGCCTTATGTCTCAAGATCGCCACCGATGTGGCCCGGGACATGACCGCAAAAGGGGAAGATCGGGAGAGGGCTCTTGATCAGGCAACAAGGACCGGGCTGGCAATACTGACCGAGGGGGTTCTCGTCGCACCGCTCGAGGGAATCGCCCATGTGAAGATAGGAAAGAACTCGGACTCGACCAGCTACGCCGACATCTACTTCGCGGGGCCGATCAGGGCGGCAGGTGGGACCGCCCAGGCATTGTCGGTATTGATCTGCGACGTTGTGAGGAAATCCCTGGGTATCGGTGAGTTCAAGGTAACCGAGCAGGAGATCGCGAGATACATCGAGGAGTTCCAGCTCTACAAGAATCTCCAGTACAAACCCACCAACAAGGAGATCGAGAGGGTTGTGAGGAGCTGCCCCGTCTGCATCAACGGGGAGGGGACGGAGAAGGTCGAGGTCCAGGGCAACCGCGACCTCCCCAGGGTCGATACGAATCAGGTAAGATCCGGAATCTGCCTCGTGATCGCCGAGGGAATACTTCTGAAAGCTAATAAGATACTCAAGATCACCAAGGCCGAGGAGATCAAGGGCTGGGATTTCCTGGATAAGCTCAAGGGAAAGAAGGCCGAGGAGGAGGTGAAGAAGGAATCCGCCGAGGAGACGGAGGATCTCCTGGAAAAGCTCGTTTCCCTCCGGGATCTCGACGAGGACATCACCGATATGATCGGGGATGACGTCGACGAGGACGGGAATTACATAGATTTTTCATTCGACGGGGCGGACAGCGACGGGGATTCCGTGAAGCTTCTGGATCGAGGGCTTTCACCAAAGGTTGAGGCGGCCAAGAAGTATATCAAGGACCTCATAGCTGGCAGGCCGGTTTTCACGCATCCTTCCAGGGCGGGGGGGCTGAGGCTCAGGTACGGAAGAGGAAGATGCTGCGGTCTGGCCTCCATCGGATTGAATCCCTACACACTTTACGTCACCGATGAGTTCATGGCCGTCGGGACGCAGATCAAGATAGAGAGACCCGGTAAGGCCGGCGCCGTCACCCCGGTGGATACCCTCGAGGGGCCCATCGTACTGCTTGATAACGGCGACCTTGTAAGGGTCAGCGACGACGAGACCTACAGAAAAGTCAGGGATCGGATAGCGAAGATCACGGATGTCGGAGAGATCATGATCCCCTTCGGCGAGTTTGCCGAGAACAATCATCAGCTGGTTCAGGGATCCTACACGGAGGATTGGTGGATCATGGAGGTCCAGGAAGCTCTGTACAGGAAAGAAAAGGGTCTTGAGAGCGATCCGTTCGAGGAGGGCCTCGAGCTTCATAAGGTGATCGACAGGATCAAGAAGGAAGAGAACCAGGAATTTCGGGATCTGAAGAAGCGAAAGAAAACGGATCCGACCATCACACAGGAAGATATCGATCGATGCCAGAAGCTATGTGAGGAACGAGCGGACGAGAGGATCGGCAGGGCGCTTGTGGAGGCCGCCCGGAGGGCCGACGATGTGGAGAAGGAAATCCTCGCATTCGATCCGCGTCCGTATATACCGACGGGATCCCAGGACGCTTTCAGGATAAGCGAGGAGCTTTCCGTTCCGCTGCACCCGAGTTATACGATGTACTGGCATGACATCAACCTTGCCGACCTGAGTGTCCTGAGAAATCACCTGATGGAAAACGGCGATTACAGCGATGGGACATTGAAGATCAAGGGTGATGAGAAAATTAAGGATCTTCTGATACGACTGGGATGCGTTCACAGGGAGATGGACAGCGAATACATCGTCGAGGACCTTTCCTATCCACTGCTCAGATGCCTCGGTTTGAACAGCGACATGTCCTGCTGTCACCTCCCGAGCAAATTCTCCTCTGTCTCGAATATTATCGAAGCAGTATCCATCCTCTCCGGCGTCAAGATCATGGAGAGGTCTCCCACGAGGATCGGAGCGAGAATGGGAAGACCCGAAAAGGCCGACAAGAGGATGATGAAGCCTCCTGTCCACGGCCTCTATCCGGTTGGGCTCGAGGGGGGTTCGCAGAGACTTCTGCGCAAGACCTTTACCACAACCGTGAATTCGAACACCATACCTCATCTCTGCCCGAAATGCAGGAACATCACCCCTTATCTCCAGTGTCCGCACTGCGAGGTCCCCACGATGATCCAGTCAAGCGGCGAAGATCCGAACAAGGGGATGTCGATCAATACCAAAGAAGATGCCGAGAGGGCCTCAAGGGTTCTGAAATTCACATCACTCGAACAGCTACCGGACATGAAGGGCGTGAAGGGGCTCATATCCAAGGATAAGATACCCGAAAGAATCGAGAAGGGTCTTCTGAGAGCAAAACACGATGTTTTCGTATTCAGGGACGGGACGATACGGTACGACATGACAGATATCACAATGACTCATTTCAGACCTTCCGAGGTCGGAGCATCGGTTGAAAAACTGAGGGAGATGGGCTATGTTCACGACGTTGACGGCAAGCCCGTAAAACACGACGATCAGGTTCTGGAGCTCAAGGTTCAGGACATCATCGTCAACGAGAAGGCGGGAGATTATCTTCTGAACGTCAGCCGGTTCGTCGATGACGAGCTCGAGATGATCTACGGGCTGGACAGGTATTACAGAGCCTCCAGGCGGGAGGATATCATCGGCCACCTGGCGATCGGACTGGCGCCCCACACTTCCGCCGGGGTCCTGTGCAGGATAGCTGGATTCTCAAAGGGTCTGGGTTGTTTCGGCCATCCGTTCTACCATGCGGCCAAAAGAAGGAACTGCGACGGTGACGAGGATGCGGTTCTCCTGCTCATGGACGGTCTTCTAAACTTCTCGAAGAAGTTCCTTCCTGAGAAGCGGGGAGGTCAGATGGATGCTCCTCTGGTCCTCTCAATGAGGCTCGATCCGGCAGAGGTCGACAAGGAAGCGCATAACGTGGATGTTAGGGATCATTACCCGCTGGATTTCTACAGGGCCACAATGCGGGGTCTCAAGGTAAACGACTACTGGATGCACCGCCTCGACACCATCAAATCGAGACTTGGGACACAACGTCAGTACGAGGGATTCAGCTTCACCAATGATACCCGTGATATCAACCGGGCCCCCATGATATCATCTTACAAGACCATCGGCGTCACCGAGGAGAAGATCAACAGACAGCTTGACCTGGCAAAAAGGATCATGGCGGTGGACGAGGACGATGTGGCCGAGAGAATACTCACAACACATCTGCTCCCGGATATGATAGGAAACCTCAGGTCGTATGCCCAGCAAACCTTCAGATGCACGAAGTGCGGGACAAAGTATCGGAGAATTCCCCTGGGAGGAAAATGCACCCATGAATTCTACTCCAAGCGGGCCAAGGGACGAATCAAATGCAACAACAAGCTGATCCTCACGGTATCTGAGGGATCGGTAAGAAAATACCTGGGGATCGCGCAGATGATCGCCGAGAGATACAACATCTCGTCATACCTCAGACAGAGGATAGATATCATGTCAAAATCCATCGACAGCATGTTCCCAGAGAGGTTTCATGTAAAAACCCTTGACAGCTTCATGTAAGACCGGATCAGCGGACGGATGATGTATTTGGAAGACGTCCGTTGTCATTATCTCATGTGTTCGCCAGTCTTATAAAGAACCCGGTTCAATATTCTGTTACGGATGTAATTTCATACGCGTCCGCAACCAGGATCAGGTGGAAATCTTGTTTATATGCACTCAATCCTCATTTACACCTGATCCGCCCGTCATTTTCAAATGAAACCGGCAATGATTATAAGCCGGGTGATCGATCCGTGTACCGGGAGAGATCGAAATCACAGACCGAAGACCCAAGTATGCAACATACCGGGATTTCACGGACGTCCCCGATGATATGAGATGGGAATGCATACACTGCGGGAGCTGCTGCGGGAACGTGTTCTCCAGATCATGGATAGATGTTATACTGGTGGATTTCGTCGGTGAACCGGTAAACGGCTACTGCCCGCATTATGATCACATCAGGAAGAGATGCTCGATTCATGTGAAGAGACCGAACGTTTGCAGGGGCTACCCGTTCATCATAAAGAAAAGGGAAGACCATTATGCCATTCAGGTTCACCGGTACTGCAGAGGCATCGGATCCGGTCCCAGTATCGATCGGAGGAAAATTGCAGAGGACCTGGTGGCATACTGCGAGGAGGATCTCGATATCGAGTTCATGATCCGGTGGGAAGGAGATGAACTAAAGCTGTACCGAATCAAGTAGTTATCAATTTTCTCGAGGATATTTACTGAAAACATGTCATTCCGGAGTTTAAATAAATATTAATACCAAATTATCCATAATAATTTGTCATTATTCCAGGGGGAAGCTTCGTGGCAGATAAACTCCGCATAGTTCCAATCATGATAGTTTTTGCCTTGTTGATCTCTAGCGTGGGATTCGTTGACGGCTCGGATTCCGTATCGCCCGATAATCCGACCAGGGCGTCGGGATGGCTGATATGCGTCTACATGTGCGCCGACAACAATCTGGAATCCGCCGGAGTCGAGGATATAAATGAAATGGAATCGGCCCCGGCCTCTTCATCCGTGGATGTTGTGGTCCTTTGTGATAGATATGACGGGACAGCAGAGGGAAATCCAGAAATCGATGACACCTCTAACGGGAACTGGACCGATGCGAAGGTGTTCGAGATCTCCCATGACTCCGATCCTTATAACATCACTTCGACGGAGGTGTCGGATGAGGGTGAGATTAACATGGGAGATCCGAATGTTCTGGTCGGTTTTATGGATTGGGCCATAACCGAATATAATAGGGACAACGTCGCCCTGATCCTTTGGGATCACGGCGGTGGATATTCCGGTGTCTGCTTCGATGATGATTCCGGCGACCATCTCGACGACTCCGACATCGATTCCGCCCTCTACGAGATCAGTCAATCCCACGGCAATTTATCCGTCGTGGCATTCGACGCCTGTCTCATGGCAACGATAGAGGTACTGTACTCGGTCTACGGGTATGCCGATTACATGGTGGCATCCGAGGAATCGGAGCCGGGAGACGGATATCCATATGATCTGATCCTTGATCGGGTCGCGGCCGATCCGACAATGAACGCGGAAAACCTGTCCCTCGCATTAGCCGAGGAAACCGCCGATTCGTATACCGACGGGCTAGATGATCCCAGGGATGTGAATGATATGACCCAGAGCGCCCTGAATCTCTATTACGGCATCTATTTCCTCAAGGCATTTCAAGATCTGTCATACTACATCTACTATTCCCTCGACTACGGGGACACCGAACTCTTCCAGATACTCGAATTGAACAGATCCCTCGTGGAGGAATTCGGAAAGAACCCGAGGCACCAGGGCTATGATTACGATTACGTGGATGTGATCGATCTCTTCTATGATATCGGAATGATGTCGACCGATGTTGATCTCATCCAGTACATTCTGGATATGATGGAAGCCTACTATGATATGCTGGTCATGCATTACTACGGTTGGAGGCATTCCGAATCCTACGGTCTGTCATTATACTTCCCCGAATCCGGTCTGGTATATGACGATAACTACGACAACACGCTTTTCGCCTCGGATTTCTACTGGGTTGACGCCCTGAAAAGCTACTTCGGATATAATCCGAACACCGCACCCAGAATAGACCGCGTTGCCACTACTCCAAATCCGTTCAACTATTACGGATGGAATTACCTTGTCATCGAGAATACCCAGTCAGTTGATTTCTCGGTAATTTCCTACGATCTGGATGAGGATCCGATCGATTATTACTGGTTCTATTCCTATTACGATATCGAGCAGGATCAGTGGGGGGAACTCATAGAGCTCGAGGGATACAACGAGGATACGGTAACATACACACCGGAGGAGGAAGAGGAAAGTTCTCTGATACTGATAGCGATCGCATCGGACGGTTATCTGACCGATGGATGTTCCTGGATACTGATAATTACCGACAACACACCTCCCGCTTTGTTGGAGAGGACTCCCGAAGATTCGGAGATCAATATGGAACATGGTGAAACCATCACCCTGACCGCGGTCGTCGAGGATATGAACGAGACGACACATTATCTTACTTCAAGTTGGTATGTCAACGGTAATCTTATTGACGATGAATATGAGATTAACTATTACGAAACCGATTATCAGGATGAGGAGATAAGCGTCACGTATGCCATCTGCGAGATGGTGTTCGAGGTCCCCGATGACGGTAACGACACCTATGTCGTAAATGTGACCGTTGAGGACGAGGAATTCATTCTGGAAGTATCATGGACAATACTGGTCATCGCCGATAACGACAGGGATGGAATTGCCGACGAGGATGATCCCGATGATGACAATGACGGTATTCCGGATACAGAAGATCCGTTCCCCATGGATTCGGCGGGTCTGATAGATTCGGACGGGGACGGTAAACCCGATGTTCTGAACGGCACCTCATCAACCGGACTCGTTGAGGATCTTGACGATGACGGGGACGGGGTTCCCGATGTTGATGATCCGTTCCCGCTGGATCCCGCCGCTTCGATTGATACCGACGGCGATGGAAAGCCGGATACACTGAACGGCATATCCAATTCCGGACTGGTTGAGGATGACGATGATGACGGGGACGGGGTCCTTGATACCGACGACGCCTTCCCGCTGGATCCCGCCGCTTCGATTGATACGGACGGAGACGGAAAACCCGATACTCTGACCGGGATATCCACGACCGGACTGGTTGAGGATGACGATGATGACGGGGACGGGGTTCCCGATGTTGATGATCCGTTCCCGCTGGATCCGTCAGCAAGTGTTGACACGGATGGCGACGGGAAACCGGATACCATCGTCGGAACATCCACAACGGGATTGATAGAGGACGATGACGATGACAACGACGGGGTCCCCGACATAGACGATAAATTCCCGACGGATCCCTCGGCCTCGGTGGATACTGATAATGATGGTCAGCCCGATGAGATAGATGGAGAATCCACGACGGGATTGATCGAGGATCAGGACGATGACGGTGACGGGTATCCCGATTCTGAAGATGATTATCCTTCGGATCCCTCCAAACACTCGAAGAGCAGCTTGGCTCCCTCGGCAATCTGCATGATCTCGGCTGTTGCCGGGTTGTTCCTGCTCATGATAATCATACTGCTCGGTGCGATATTGATCATGGTGCTGGTGAGGTCCAGATCCGGATACGATGAGGAGTGAATCTCTCCATAGGATCCATGAATCACACCCGGAATGAATTAATTTATATCGGGTAATATCGAGGACAATACGGGACTCTGGATGTTAACATAATCATTAAATAAAAAGGGCATAATACAATAATTCAGTTTTTAATGGGGGAACAGATATGAAAGTGGGCAGAGTAATTGCTGTTGTCATAGTATTTCTGATGACCTCTGTGATTTTTTCTATTCCGGTAAATGCACAGAGTGTTCTGGAGATCGATGAGTATCTTCCTCTGACCGTAGGGGATTATTTCGAATACGACTACAATATCGACGATCAGCTTACGGATGCCGTCGAGAACGATGATGATTATTTCAGCTTCAAGGATGTGACGACCGAATACATTCGCAGGGTCACGGGATCGGAGCTGGTAACGATCGATGATGAATCACATGACTGCTGGATAACCGAGACCACTATCAAGAGAAAATACACATATGTTGGTGACGGAGAGGCTTTCCTAACCGATACATACGACATCCAGGAATCAGACAAGATATGGCTCGACAAGGACTCGCATATGGTTATGAAATCCGAGGACACGCAGAATTATGTTTTCACTCGAACTTATCCGCCTGACACATACGAAACCTATGTGATGGAGATCGTGACGACTACGAGATATGACTATTCCAGTGTACCTGACATTTTCCCTTTCCCACTGAAGGTGGGAAAGAGTTGGTCTACCCAGCAATCTTATACAATCAACACAACCCAAAAGGTCAGGGAAAAATCGGGAGAGGGACAGTTCTCGGATTGGAGTTTCGGATACGATGAAACCGATGAGTCAACCAGATCGAACCTTGAGATCGTATCTCAGAACGAAGTGGTTGTCCCTTACGGAACGTTTCAGACATTGAAGATGAAACAGCAGATCGTGGGACAGGAGGCCTATACATTCACATATCTGGACGAATACGGCATGACCGTGAGTATTCAGGCATATGTACAGGGAGCGCTGGCGTATCAGATATCCTTGAAAGATTTCAAGTACGATTCTGCCAAGGATACCGATGAGGACGGGTATATTGATCTGGAAGATGAATTCCCGAACGATGCCTCTGAATGGATGGACACCGATGAGGACGGGGTCGGAGACAATGGCGACGAATTCCCGAACGATGCTGCGGAATCCGAAGACACGGATGACGACGGAGTCGGAGACAACGCGGATAAATTCCCCAGCGATGCTGCGGCTTCAGTGGATTCGGACGGAGACGGATATCCGGATGAGTGGAACCCGGGAAAAACCGAGGATGACTCCACAACTGGACTCAAACTTGATAAATACCCCACTGACGTCAACAAATACAAGGAAGAGGAGTCTGTCTTTTCAAACTGGGCAATCATAGCGGCTGCTTCCGGATTCTGCTGTCTTCTGCTCATTGTCTTCCTCATATTCATCATACTGATAATAGTGTTCATGAAGGGCGGGAAGAAGAAAAAGAAGAAGGGGAAGAAAGGAAAGAAGAAGGGATCCTCTTCAAAGGGAAAGAAAAAGGGATCCGGATCCAAGAAGAAGTCATCCGGGAAGAAGAAGGTGAAGGTCGAGGAAGAGGAGGAAGATCTCGAATTCGATGAGGACGAAGAGGACGATGAGGATTGGTGAATCGGTTCAGATCCGGTTTTTCCGATCACTGTTCAAAATGAAAAATGTGGTATGAGATGCCTCAAAGATTACTCGATGATGCGATGTCGGCAATAGCAACGGGCATGATATTATCTGCAATAAATGCCAGATAATATATTAATAATAGATAAAACATCATGATCATATAATTCCTGATAGAGGTGACAGGATGAATATCTGGAAGAATGCGTTAGTATTTGGAATACTTGCTACGTTGTTTTCAATACCATTGACACTTGAGGTATCCTCGGAAGAAGTTGAATACGAGATGGATACCGATCTTGGTGAATCATTTGCATCTTTCATAGGCGAGTTTCCGGGCGATTACTCTGGTTATAGTATTTCGGATGCAGGAGATGTCAACGGGGATGGATATGACGATTTCCTGATCGGAGCTCCTTACAATTATGAAGGAGGATACACACCTGGCCAAACCTATCTCATCCTTGGCGGAAGGAAAGATCTGAAAATGGACATGAATTTATCCAAGGCGGATGCATCTTTTCTGGGTGAGGGAACTGCCGATCTATCAGGAATTTGCGTTTCCAGTGCAGGTGACGTCAACGGAGATGGGTTCGATGACTTCCTGATCGGAGCTTCGAATAATAATGAAAATGGATATTCTTCCGGGCAGGTATACCTTATAATGGGAAAGAAAAACGGTTGGGCCATGGATACGAGCCTGAAAAACGCGGATGCGTCATTTCATGGAGAAGCTGAATGGGATAAGGCCGGTTCTTCTTCTCTTGATGGGGTTGGAGATGTAAACGGAGATGGATATGATGATTTCATGATCGGGGTTCCGTATAACGATGAGCATGGTTCCGAATCGGGACAAGCCTATCTGATTCTTGGGAAAAAGACCGGATGGAGCATGGACGTGAACCTGTCAATTGCAGATGCATCATTTCGAGGGATGCATTCGGGTGATCGGGCAGGTCGTGTTTTATCAGGAGCAGGTGATTTCAACGGAGATGGATTGGATGATATGATCATAGGAGCGCCTAAGGGAAATTATCTTAAAAGTCTGGACGGTTTGGTACATATAATCTTCGGAAACGAATCCGGTTGGGCTATGGATGTCAACCTGTCCGAAGCCGATGTAACGTTCCATGGTGAATGTGAATATGATTTGGCTCCCTATTCCGTTGATGGTGCCGGGGATGTCAACGGGGATGGATTGGATGACATCATAATTGGGGTTATTGATAATGAACAGAATGGTAAAAGGGCTGGAAAAACCTATCTTATTCACGGAAATGAGGGATGTTGGTTCGGCTACAGGAATCTTTCAGTATCTAACGCATCATTTCTGGGTGAAACTGAATTTGACTTTTCAGGTGCATGTGTTGCAGGTGTCGGTGATACCAACAATGACGGTTTCGACGATTTTGTGATAGGTGCAGACGGAAATGATGAAAATGGAGAAAATTCCGGTCAGAGCTATCTCATATATGGCAATAGCACATCATGGTTTAAGAACGTTTATCTTTCATCTACAGATGCATCATTTATCGGTGAAGCTGCAGATGATAGAGCAGGAAGTGTTGTATCGGGAGCTGGAGATGTCAACGGAGATGGGTGTGATGATATCATCATAGGAAGCTATCTCAATGATGAAAATGGGCAGTATTCCGGTCAAACATATCTGATCCAATCATATTTCGACGATGATTTTGACGGTGTCGAGAATGCATTCGACGAATTTCCCAACAATCCGTTCGAGTTCATGGATACCGACGGAGACGGGATTGGGGACAACCTCGATCCCGACATGGACGGCGACGGTATCGAGGATCTTAGGGATATGTTCCCCATGAACTCCTCGGAGTGGCTCGACTCCGATCTGGATGGTAACGGCAACAACAATGACACCGACGATGACAACGACGGAATACCCGATATCCTGGACAAAGAACCCTTGAATCCGTTAAACGGAATACGGGACGATATCGCACATATCAATTCTACCTTGATAGACTCAGTCGAGCTCGAGGAGTTATTGGATGTGCTCGATATGATTAAGTTGTCAATATACGAAACCGAGGGTAACATCACAGGTACCATATATGCTCTGAACTCAGTTATTGTTAGTTCCCTTGAAGGAATGAATACTACCATGAGGGAGATACTCATCACGGATTTCAATGCAGCATTTAGTGATTTTGATAAAATACTGAATAATATTACCGATCTTGGAATTGGAATAAACGATAGTCTAGACATCTTGCTCCGGGATATCCAAACGGATATCGATGAACTCGGCGTCGAGATAGGTATTGATATTGATGATATAGGTGTTGATATCGGATCGGATATCGATGAACTCAGTGTAGAGATAGGATCGGATATAGAGACTCTAAACACCTATATCCAATTGAGAATGGATCAATTATCTCTGCTGATGATTGCTGTCAATACCTCGTTACAGAACAGATTATCCACAGTAGAGGCAGAGTTGTCATCCATTAAATCTGATCTGAAGACGAATCTCATGGGGATATCCGAGTCACTTGATGAACTATCCGCAAAGGAAGATAAGGACACCAACAAAATAGTGGCATCAATTTCATCGGTTAATTCTCTGATGTATGATCTCAACAACAGGACAACCAAAGAAATCGAGAATCAGCTGTTATCCATCAGGGAATCCATTTCTGAGCTCAATTCAACTGACAGGATTATAAAAAATATCGATAAGATACTGGATAAGGTGGATGTATCCATGGATAACCTCTCAACGGAATTCCAGGGCATCGATGAAGATCTACAGAGATTGGCCGAAATTGAGGGGATTATTAAAGACCTTGAGGTGATCGAAAATAATATTGAAAAGGGGGATGAAGATACAAGATCGGATAACCAGACGAACAGAACATTACTGATAATGATTATAATACTGTTGGTTATCATAATCTGTCTGATCTCCTTCATCATCTACAGGGAATTCAGAGAGATCAAGCTAAAATGGGACTGAAATTC
>JBLIRG010000068.1:0-16324 GCA_049472195.1 Thermoplasmatota archaeon | reverse complement strand
ATTTTCTGGATGTTTTTCTTGTATCTCATCCGGTTCTCATGCGCCCTCAACCTTGCTTCCTTTCCACCCCATACCGTATCAAATCCGGTTCCCTCTTCCCCCAGTCTACCGCATGAATCTATCTCATAGGCCAGTGCCTGTAGATCCCCCCAGTCTGTCGAGATAATGTTCTCCCGGAAAAGCTCATGGACCCTGTGAAAATCGACACCGGCCTCGAGAAGGTGGCTGTAGAGAAGAGATTGCAGCACCTTCGATCTCTCATGATCGAGATCCTCGGGCGGGATCTGGGGATCTATCGATATGGATGACAGAAGGGATTCCGCCTCGTCGGGATGGCCGGAGATCCCTTTGATGAATGGATCGTTCGACATGTGCAGCGCTTCCACAACGGTGGTCCCGTGCAGGGGCATGCCCACATGGGTCTCTATCAATCCCAGATCCACGGCAAATGCCTTCACGCCGAGATTGAGTTCGGTGAACTCGGGAACATGCTGTCTATCGGCTATTGCACCGGAAAGTGAGAATACGGCAAGATCCAGGTTGTCCGCCGATAAAGCCTCCGCAAGAAGGAATGCCAGGGTGGACCCGCAGCATCCCGTGGTACCGTTTATGTGATGAAACCTCGGATTGACCTCCAGAATTCCCCTGCCGTCGGCGATGGAGAACGGCACCTCCCTTCCGTTGGTCTTGTGGTGGTCCAGAATGATGCACCTGACTCCGAGATCCAGAATTTTCTCCGATATCCTGCCGGCGAGAAGGGATCCCATATCGGAGATGAGGAGCAGATCGAATCCCCCCTCCATGCGGTCAATATCCTCTGTGGTGAGCACCTCCGTCATGGTTGTCTGGAACCGCTTTCCGGCCCTGTAGAGAGCCTTTGATATGATCGCTGCCGAGCAGATACCATCCCCGTCATAGTGGGACAGAACTCTGATGATCCCCGTCGTGGATTCGATCATTGTCGCGGCTTCTTTCAACTGGGAAGCCATGGACTCGGGTACCTTCATCACCTTGAGCGGGTCCTCCATTGTCAACACTCAGCCTGTGGGTGGGAAAAATGGTAATGGGTATAAATAGTGTACCCGGTCGATCACTCGGCGACGGCCAATTTGGCTGTCTTGAGCTTGTAGGACCAGCTCTCTGGGAGAACGCCTTTTTTAACATAATACCTGCCGAGCCTTCTGATCTTGGCCTCGGTCAGCTGAAGGGCTCTCTTGTTGTGGACGTCCCCCTTGTTCTCTTCCATATGGCGGTGCATCCTTACGGCCTTCCTCATCAGGTTCCTGAGATCCTCCGGAAGGTCCATATTGATGCCGTTGTCCTTGAGAACGGTGTACATCGACATACCTAGGGCGGTCTTCACATCGGGGATGCCGTGGACATCCCGAAGCTCGATGCCTATCTGGGACGTTGTGAAACCCTTGTTGTAAAGCTCGACTATGAGATTTACGGTCTTCTCCCTGTCGGCCTCGATCCATTCGGGCCTTCCCGTTCTGAAGGGTTTGTTCGAGGAGGACTTGCCCCTCCTTCTTGCGTGAATCCTTGCCATAGCACATCGACTCCGTGTTAGAGTGGAGGGGAGCATAATGCTTTTCATATATAAGTCTTGTACATTGTCCTCTTCTGTCCGATGATCAGGTCAAACCAAATCCACCCCGGCCCGATTTTCGTTCCTCCAGTATGACAATCTTTAAAGGGTTAATACGTCGATAATACCGCCGAATTATCCGCGGGGAATATAACTGAATAAATATCTATCCTCCAGGAACGGAAAGATCATCGCAATTGCCGTATCGGTCCTGATATTATTTGCGGGGATTTTGATACTCCGCAGCATCGTCTCGAACGAATCCGGGGGAGAGCTGATTGATATCGATTCCGTTCTTGATATGACCTCCACCCGGGCGGATACATCATACGATCACGTGATCATCGACGGGAGCAGCCGAATGATGGGGTTGGTCGCGACACCCGCGGCATGCTGGTATGATATCGGATCGATGGAGTCATTCGTCCTTCCGCTTCTTGTGGAAGGTGACCGCGGCATCGAGCGTTTCACGGATTATACCGATCGCTCGTATCCGATGATGATAACGGATTTCGATCTATCCGGGAATGACGATACATCGAGATCGATAAACGCAGCCACTGACCTGTTTGACAGATCAGCGGGAGTCCTTATGATCTCCGATGACGAGCAGGGTTATCAGCTAGGACTCATCTCCGCTCCACTTTCTTCTTATCTGAATATCCCGATCATAATAACGGGGGATGGGGACCACGATGAGATCGGCGCCGCTCTTGGGGATCTGGGTGCGAAATACGTAATTGCCGCTGGACATGAGGCGGTGGAAACCGCAAGGTCGACCGGAATCGACCGGATCGAGATCGACTCATATGAGAGTGCGCTCAGGACCGTATCCAGGGCAGTTCAGGATCGGTTCGGAATTCTAAACTATATAACATTGACAAATCCGGGGGATACGATTGGGCCTGCGATCATCGAGGACATCGCTGGCGCGGAAGTTCAGGACGTCAATTCTGTACTGCTTGACACCTCGACTGCCGATGTGGATCTCGTGGGATCCAGCGTATACACCCACTCGATTGAAGTCCCTGAAGGGGTGGTTGATCTCAGGCTTTACATCAACTTCACCGAGATCAGGGGATATCCTCTTGATCCGCTCAAGGATTCGGTGGGTATAGAACCCATGAGCTTCGGAACACTCACCGATCCATCGGGTCGCCTCGTTGCATCTTCTCCGAGCTTCTCCGCAACCGGGAATGACAATTATCTCGAGACATTGATCATCGATAATCCCGGGACATATAACCTGGAGGTCAAGGTCTATTACGGGGTGAAAGGACTGTCATCGATGATGGGAACATCCCTGGGGATCTCCAGAATATCTGGATCCTACAGCCTCGATATCCACAACCTGATCCTGGAAAGACCCCATCTCCCTCTTTTCGAGGATCTATCGATCCTCGCTCCCTACCTCAGCTCGTCGAGGGGAGGCCTCGTGATCGCGGATTACGACCTCGAGCTCACATCGGACGATTATTTGGAACTGGCCTCGGGTTTCGGGACCGGTCCCTGGTATGAGAGGAACCTTCTGAAGGTCGGAAGGGACAAAGTGGATAGGAACGTTCGATTTCTGGAGGATTCGATTGGAGTCATATCAGAATTCGGTCTCGAGGAGTCATACATGAACCAGAAGGGGTGGCTCGCACTCCTCGGAGGGGGCAATATGATCCCTATGTACTATCAGGAGAAGGATCCATCATGGGAGGAGGACCCGGTCTGGGGCACCGGGTGGGCCACCGATCTTCCTTACAGCCTCAACCTATCACTTTCGGTCGGGAGGCCGCTGGGAAGGTCGCTGTCCGATGTTTCGGCACTGATCGCCAGGACCCTTTTCTACGAGGAATACACGGAGGGATACATATCCGATCTCACATCGGAGTTCGGAACCTCCGGGAGCTGGAAGGACCATTTCCACTTTCTCGCCGGAGAGGGGGGCGGCAGGACCGGATGGCTTTTCCATCAGAGGGAGTTCTCCGCTACGGTCGAACAGCATGGATTCACCTCGGAGGTGTACATGCAGGACTACGAGAACGACCGCCAGACCATGGTTGCCCGGGGAGCGTTCGTCAGAGCGAACTTCTTCGAGATGATCCTTCACGGTGACTGGTCCTGGTTCTCTCCCGAACTGAACGGGTTCGACAGATATTCAACAGGAGTGAAGGTCAGCGATATCATGAACGATCCGACCGAATGGGAAATGGGCCCGTCAGTTTTCAATTCGGGCGTCTGCCTTCTTGGCAGACTGGGTGGTCTGAGGCCTTTTCAGTCCATTACCCAGGCATTCTTCCACGGCGGCATCAACGCATTCTTCTGTGCCACGAGATCAACCGGATCGGAAGCGAAGGCGGGTCCGATCGAGGAAGCCCTTCTTTTCGAGGATCTCTCGGTAGGGGAGGCCATCCGGAAGGATAAGAGGGACAATCCCGAGGTCCCCACGTATTTTGTCAGAACCCTGTACGGGGATCCAGCCTTCAATCCATATGAGCCGGAGAACGGCTACGGTGACCAGGGTCTAGCAGTGCTTGTTGACAGATGAATGAAGAAAATCGTCAATTCCAATCGCTAGATTACCCATAGGAATCGGGCTCCATGGGGCATATTCCGTGGTAACCTTAATTAGTCCACAGTTGTTTTTACTGTATCATGAGGTTCAAGGGATCAATCTCAGCGGCGCTTGCGGCAGTCCTTCTTCTGCTGGTTCTCGCTCCTGCAAGCGGAAGATCGGAACCCGGAATTTCCAGTATCGATCCCATGACCAAGATTGCATCGGATCTTCGGGATGTGGAAGCGTCTGATGACGGTACGGTTTCCCTTATAGTGCATTTGAAGGACGGACCCACGAACTCCGATAAGTCATTCATCGAATCCCTCGGCTTCTCGGTCAGAAGGACATTCACCGTTGTTCCCGGATATTCCGTTGACGGACCCCTGAACATGATTGATCGGTTGGCTCAAAGCAACAGGGTTGTCTATGTGGAGAACAACGATCCAGTGGTCCACGACATGGAGATGGGGACCCATGTTATCAATGCCACGTTGGTCTGGGCTTCTCTCATAGACGGACCCGGAGGGCTCGACGATCCCATAGATGGAACAGGTGTTACCGTCTGTGTCGTGGATACGGGAATAGATGCGGGGCACCCCGATCTGGATTACGGCACCAAGACCATCAGGAACCTTTTCGACGCCGGGAACGGAAACTGGGTTGAGATGGAGAACTCCGATACGAATTACGGCCACGGAACTCACGTTGCCGGAACCGTTGCGGGTAACGGCGATGCTTCCGCCGGAGCGAGGAAGGGAGTGGCTCCCGGAGCCAATCTTATCGGATTGACCGTTTCAATTCCGGAAGAGGCGACGACGCCCCTGGAGGAGGGGTATATTCAGGGGCTTGAATGGGTATACGAACACAGCCGCCCCGGAAACAATCCCGACAACATCAGGGTGGTCACCAATTCATGGCATTCCACCGTGGAGGAATACGATCCCTCCACGATGCTGACCCAGGTGATCGACAAGCTGACCTTCGAGAACAATATCATATCCACCTGGTCAGCAGGCAACGACGGCAGGGATGATCCCGAGGGTAACGAACTGACCACCTCGGGCCAGGGGAACGCTCCTGTCGCGATAATGGTGGCCGCATATGAAAGGGACGGATCCGCGGTTACCGATTTCTCATCCCGGGGAAGGGTAGGCGCGAATCATACCTACCCTGATGTGGGTGCTCCCGGAAGATCCATATGGTCAACATCGGCCAGGCGGACAGTTATCAGCGGGGGAACTTATGCCGGAGGCAATACCAATCCGTATTACCTGGCAATCAGCGGAACATCCATGTCAACGCCCCATGTGGCCGGCCTCGTGGCTCTTCTATGGCAGGCGGCACCGTCGATGATGGTCTCTGATCTCCACGAGGATTACTCCGGACCCGATCCAGAAGGCTGGTTTTCCGATCCGAACACCCGGATACACGAGGTGGAATGGATACTCGAGGCATCCGCCACCTATCTTCCGCCCACCCCCGAATCGGGAAACGTTGCCGGAGACGATAATACAACGGGCTGGGGCGGAAAACCGATAGACTACGTTCAGGGTTACGGCATTGTGGATGCCAGGAGGGCAGTAGGGATTGCACTGACCCTTCAGAGACTTCGAAACATGTGCGCAGAACCCAAGATGATCACGGTCCTCGACGCCATCGACGCCTATGATAATCAGGGAGTTCCGGGAAAGGTCATGACGACCTCCGGCAGTGCCGAGGTGTCATGGTCGGGAGAATTTTCAAGGTACAACGACCAGGCGATGAATCCCCTTTCTCTCGTTAACCAGACGAAGTACGTGGAGATCCCTAAGGGAGCAACGGAGGCCCAGGTTACCATGTCCTATGCAGGTCTGGATACCACCCAGTTCCAGGCCGGTGATCTCGCATTCACAATCGACACCAACGACGATGGAAATCCGGAACACCAGAGCGATCTGTCATTCCTTGGAGGGAGCACGGATCAGATGACGATCTCTGTGGGTAATGAGGACCTCTGGACATTTGACATCATCGGCAGGGGGATCAAGATCCCGAGACCCCTGCAGGGGGTCAACTACGTGGAGCTGAGGATCGAATACGACATCAGCGTGGTATTCGACGTTGAGGGAAACGGATCATATACGACCAGACCTCTGAACGCCGTTTTTGCTCCTCTGTTCCCTGGAGAGGTCCTCGACGAGGGGCCCACTATCGAGACATACAGATACTCCATCAGGGGATTGGAGCTCCCTGTCAGGGAAGAGCCCGTTGAGGAGAAGGCGGAGGAAACCCCATGGTTCATCATCGTTGTGATCCTCGTAATCCTCGCGGGGATCGGTGCCGGAATTTACCTTTATGCTAGAAATCGGAAGAAAAATTGAACGATGATCTGTGATGGCAGATTTCCCTTCAATTTATATAATTAATAAATCATGCCAGTCCGGGAGATCCGGAGAGGTGTGATTACAGATGAGGTTTCAAATATCCTTTATGACAATGATATTGATCATTCCGATTCATTTGATATATGAAGCAGGGGGCGAAGATGGAGAGGCTTGGGCTTTTTCACCCCCGAATCGGCCTACGAATCTGGAATATGAAGCGTTTTATCTTGAACCGGGTGAGCTGACTTATATCAATTTCACATGGGACGTTCCCGAGAAATGGGGATCCTCCGAAGGCATCGGTTATAATCTATACAGGTGGAGCAATGGAACAGTGGTACGGATTTACGAACTCAGGGGAATTTACAACTCCACCCCCTACAAGCTGATCACATACTATGAACCTTATCCCTACGGAGATTCCTTTAATATCAAAGCCGTCAATTTGGAAGGAGAATCTCTACCGAGCAATAATGTGACCATCATTGATGATTACGATCCGGTAATCGAGGTCCATTATCAGAATCCTGTCTGGAATACGGTAATGACATATAATCTCAAGGCCGATATTGTCGACGGTTCCGGAATAGCAAGTGCATGGATCGAGTACTGGTTCGAGAATGATGACCACCAGAACGTATCGATGGTCCAGCTATATTCTTCAACATGGGAGGCGGCTTTGAATATTGATAAAAGACTGGGTATGTTCTACTACATCATAAGAGCTAATGATACATGGAACAACTGGGCTGTGAGCGATCTGGGTTACAAGGAATTCATCGATGAGATCCCCCCGCATTTCAGAGAGGATCGCACTCCGAGATCGATCGATGCGGGGGAAATTCTGATCTTCGATGTGGAGATCTGGGATAACAGGTACATGGACTTCGTGGCGGTGGAGATCGGTTATGACGAATACAACTTCGGCAACGAGACGTTCAACCTGACACAGGTGGATGAAGTAAACTGGACATTCAGCTATCTGACAAGGAGAAGACCGGGTAGCATATGGTATCGGATCTTCGGTGCGGACAGCGTTGGTTACACGTTCGATAGACCGTGGATAAAGATCCAGCTGACTGGGAATGATGCGCCGATAATCATCAACAACAGGACCCAGGAAAGCATCCCGATGGGTGAGGATCTGATATTCTCGGTCGAAATAGTCGACAGAAGGGACGTTGAAAGGGTCTGGGTTGAATATCGTTTCGACTGGGACCAGCGGTTTGAAGAGGATCTTCACTCATCAGGCGACAACAACTGGAGTTTGAGAACTTCATGGCCCGGATTAAAAGGCCCGATAGTATATCAGATCCATATTGAAACAACGTGGGGGAGGACGATCTCACATCATGAGAGCCGGATCGAGCTGACCGATTTCGTGAACCCTGTTATAACGAAAATTTCCAAATTTGACAACCTGACAACCGGTGATTATTTCGACTTCTGGTGCTGGGCAACGGACGATGTTGGGATCGCCTCGGTAGGTGTTCATTATACCTGGGGTGAGGGTACGACCTCGGGCTTCGGGCTCAACACGGAGGATGGTATATATTATCACCAACGGGTAGCCATACCCTCGGACGCTGTGGAATTCTCATACTGGTTCACTGCTAGAGACATATACGGCAACCGGATCAATTCTTCCGCAGTCAATCTCACCGTTCTGGACAATGATCCGCCAACCATCTGGAGCATCGGCAACCTGGAAGGAGGGACGGGTGGAAAAATAATCGAGGATTTCTACGTCAGGGACAACGTCGGCGTGAGACAGGTATTGCTCGAATATATTGATCCTATAGGGGGCAACCCGACTGAAAAGAGGATCTACAAGGATGGAACGGACGGTTTTTATTCGTATTTCACTCTGGAGATGGATCTGTGGACGTACTGGACGGGAGAGCTGGACTATAATATGACGGTGGAGGATCTGGACGGCAATATCGGTTTCCTCGGGGGTTATACTATCGAGGTGGAGGATGTCATACCGCCCGCTTTTTACCACATCGAGGATCATATTTTCACGGAGGGTGAGAAGTTCGAGATCATACTGGACGTTACGGACAATATTATGATCAGGAGGCTTGAATGGGAGGGAATTCCTCTTGAAAGCGAGACGAATGAGATCTCGGGAAGCATAGATGAGCGGGGAGTGTACAGGGTCAATGTCACCGCGATCGATACATCCGGTAACGAGGAACATGCGGAGTTCATCATCTATGTCGAGAGCGCCAGCGGGATCCAGCAGATGAGGGACGGGGGATTTTTCCTCTTCTTCTCAATTGCACTGATCATCATAGTCATCATTCTGATCGTCCTTCTGACCGTCTCAGCTTACAAGATCGAGATGCTGAGGGAGAAGGTCGAGGAATACGAGAACATGAGCGAAAAGGACGAGGATGTCCGGGGATTCCTGTCATCGCTGGAGAGAAGGATCATGGAGGAGGAATAGCCTCGGAATCCTGATCAAAATCATCTGGATCCTCATAGGAATCGGTTTCCTCATCCACTACATCAGGGTAATAATGCTCGTCCATCAATCGCTCTTCCTCTGAGATCATCGAATCCTCAGCATCGTAGTCCTCGTAACCCGGATAATCACTATCTTCCTCGTCGATATCCTCATCGTCAATTGGGGGTCTCGATCCCCATACGGAGGGGGGAGGCATACCGTCGTATTGACCGTACGGGGGAGACATCCTGTTTTCGGTGAAGCCGGCCTGATCCCCGTCGCTTGATAAATCGCTTTCATCCTTTCCATCACCCAGATCAACGCCCGTTACATCCCCTATCTCAACCTCGGATTTTCTCCCGCTTCCGATCAGGAAGAACGCTGCTATGACCACGACCATCACGACGAGGACCGTTGAAACGCAAACCGTCATGATGACCATATCCATGCTGACTTCCTCTTTCGGCTTCAATGAAGGTGGTTCAGGTGTGATCATTCCATCTTCTGTAATAATACCGGAATAGGTCTCATCTTCGTATCCGTCTGCGGAAATCGTTATCACAACCGTCCGGCCTGAAGCCTCAGCGGGAAATGCGAACTTGACGACCCCGCCTTCATCTGTTGTTCCCGAAAAACTATCTCCCATGTACCTTATCGTGACCGCCGCTCCTTCGATGATATTCCCGTCGATATCAACGATCGGGCCTATCGTGACGATGATATCATCGCGATCTCCCATTAAGACAGTGATGGTGAGATATCCGTAACCCATCTCCCCAAGGGAATCCATTGCCTTGATGTATACCTCATATACGCCGGGGATCTCGAAAAGAAACGACGGATCGAATCCCTCGAGGATCACCTGGGATCCACCGTAATCGAATATCCATGATATGTAGGTGAACTCTCCGTTTCCCCTGAATGCGGAGCTGTTGAATTGATAGGTCGATCCCGCGATTATCGTCACATTCTCCCCCGGATCGACGATAACAGGCTGGATCCCCGGCAGGATGTGGATTGTGAATTCCTCGGAGACTGTCGTGAACCCGGAGCCATCCAGTATAATGATCTGGAATATCACATCACCTGCCTCGGATCGGGCGGGAATATGGAACATGTAACCGTCATCACCGATATCCATCGATTCGGTGAACGGGACCAATGAACTGTCCATATATCGAATACTCACGCTTTGGACCCCTGAAAGATCGTATACCTGGGCGGTTATCATAAGGTCCGATCCGACCGCCGCATATCTGGGATAGGTCACGTTGTAAACGGGATATACATTGTCGAATATCTGTAAAGGATACGGTCCGATCACGATCTCGTTTCCGATAAGGTCCCCCGACCAGAAGTACAGATCGATGACGCCTCTTTTCTCCTGAGCGGGGATGTCGAAGAACCATTGACCGTAATAATTCAATCCCATGGATCCGTTGAATGATTCGTTCGAGAGATCGATGAAAATTATCCTGACCCCGGAAATTCCGGAGTGATCTGATACGTTTAATAAAACGGTGAACTGATCCCGGTGATCCACCGTGAGGTTGGTGTTGACCAGAGTGATCTCCGGCGGTGCCGTATCACGGACATCAACGGTCATAGACTCGTTGTCCCAGTTTCCAAAAGCATCGGATACATTAAGATGAACCTCATATTTCCCGGGTATTAGAAATGTGAACGACACATTGTTACCGTTCAGTTCGATCCCCATATCATCGTACAGGAACCACCATGAAAAATTTGTGATCCCGATGTTATCAACTGACCGGGATCCGTTGAAGAATGCAGTATCTCCCTGGCCGATCTCCATATCGTCACCCGGGATGCTTACTGGATCATCATTATCGACAACCTGAAGCATCTTAACGGGTGATATTCCGGTGTTCCCGTTGGAATCGAAGGCAGTGAGTATGTAGTTAAAGGGATCGGAAGTATCCGGAATGAGAACCAAGGTCTCGAATACTCCACCGGATGGAACCATCATAAGTGTCTCGCTCTGATCCGATCGATCCCCGAACCAGTATTCCACGGTAACCTTCTCGACTCCGATATTATCGGATGCCTCAGCCCTAATAACGAAGGGATCCCCTGTTGTGCAAATATCATCGGTAAGATCCTCAATCTTCGGCGGGATCAGGTCCACGATATTGACCAGAGGATAATGATCTGAACTGCCAGCGCTCCCGTCGATCTGATAAGGGGTATTCCATATCTTTCCATTGCTGCCCGCCGTGGGGTACCTGGAAGAATAATCTCCCCAGAAGTTGCCCTCTCCTGAACTTGTATTCCATCGGTTGGCGGTGCCGTTGTCGCTGATCTGTATGCCGCCGTCATTGTTTCCTATGAAGTTGTTGTGATGGTAGAAATCACCGACGCCGTTGGTCTCGATCCCGTAACCGCCGTTGTCTGCAATGTGATTGTAATGGAAAATCTTGTTCCTGGGAAATTCTGCCCACCATTCCCTGTTTCGTACACCGGATCCGAGGTTTGAGGATAATGTGTTGTTGGAGATATCCAGGATGATATTTCCCGAATCGAAGTACAAACCCCACCTGTTCCCCGAGACGATGTTCTTCATTATGGATCCGTATTCCACTTCAAAGAGGATAATACCCGCTCCGTAATAACCGCGCACCTCGCATTCCGATATTTCGAGATCCATGCATCTGTATGCATTGATTCCTTCGCCGTAGGTGGAATTGAAAACAACCGACGAATCGGCTATTGTCGTGCCATCGCAGTACCTGATCTCCATACCATAGGTATAGTTGAGAATCGAGAAGTTTCCGAAGACACCGTCAGGGGAATAATCGGCTTTCAATCCGAACACCCCCCGGGACATCGAGATATTTTCCATGGTCATATCTTTTGATCTGTAAACAGACACCCCGCGAATCTGATCGACGAGGGTGATATTGTAAACGGATATATTGTCCGAGAAAGCAACCTGAATGCCCATCGTTCCCCCGGTAAAGGACAGATCATGGATATCCATGAAGGAGCAGTTTATGAGAATGATCTCCCCGCACGCGCTGGAATAATCCCAATTCGAGAGGTTATTGACAACGAGAACGAATCTGCCGTTGACCTCATTGCCGACGATACTGTTCGATGTCCATTGGTCAAGTTCATCTCCCTCGATGTAGATGGATGCCATGGTAAGATCGTTCTTCTTGATCACGTTGTCAACTGATTCCTCTATATGGATACCACTCGAATGGGGATAGGCCTTGTTGGAGTTCAGGAAAAGGCGGTCGTTTTGGATCTCGTTTTGGAATATCACATTCCCTTCGGATAATCTTACAACTATCCCTTCAAGCGTGTTGGTTATAGTGTTGTCCGCGATCCGGTTATCGTCGGATCTGTGTAATCTGACACCGTATACCTCATTTTGCGAGATCGAGTTGTTATGGATCTCATTACTGCTGGAGCGGTAAGCCCGTATTCCACCGCTTCTGATGAGAACGTTCTGGTGGATCTCGCATTCCAGGCTGCTCACTATCTCGATCCCGTCCGCGTTATCCATCAGTTCATTGTCCCTGATCTCATTGTATTGGCCAATTATGTGAATGCCAAATCCACCCTGTTCGGAGACTGTGTTATCGGTAACAACGCTCCTGTCCATTCCATCCAGGATGAAGCCTGTACCCTTGTAATACGGGCTTCCACCCGTGTAGATGCAGGTGTTCCGATCGATCAGATTATCCCTTCCGTACAACATCATGCCGCTCCGGTGATTATTTGAGATGTCGTTTCCGAAGAACACGGAATCGAAAACGGGACCGTCGCAGAAAATTCCGTGATAATTGTCGAAACAAGTGTTGTTTGATACCCTGAGGTCGGCGGAGTAGCTTATTGATATTCCGTAGCTATCCTCGGTATTGAAGGGGGGAATAATGTCCCAGCACCTGTTGTTCTCCAATGTGATTGATGTCGAGCTGTAGATATGGATCCCCGATTCATCGCTTTTGTTCACCTTGTTGTCCATAATTGTGACAATTCGTGAATAATACAGGGATATGCCCGGATAATCCCGGTCAACCGGTGTCGTGAGATCGTTATTGTATATCAAAGATCGATTGGATTTATGGAGATATATCCTTCCCATATGATCAAATGTGTTTCGTTTCAATATCGTCTCATTCGTGTTCTGAACCACAAGTCCCGAATTACTGAAATCGTTATCATTGACATATAAATCAAATCCGCAGTGGATCCATAATCCAGAAGAAGTATCGAGGGTGTTGTTGTTGATGTCCCAGAACCTGCAGTATTCGGCATAGATCGATCTGATATTGGTATTCTGGAAAACACAGTATTCCACGGTGATATTGGCTGTGTTAAAACCGGCTATGGCTGCATCCCAGTAATAGTAGTTGTAATTCCCGGATGCCTGACGAAATGTGCAGTTTGAGATCACGATATGGCTCGTGGTGTTTCCAATGTATACGCAGGGTTCCTTATCCCTACCGCTGATCGACCAGCCGTCGATGATATAGGGATCGGATTTCGTGCCTGCCGCCGAGGGATTCGTCACACCATGATCCGAATCCAGATCGCTCTCGTTGTTTATCCTGATCGGGGTATGTACTGTGTAATAATATCCGGTGGAATCCTCATCTATGATGATCTTCTCACCCGAAAGATAATGATCCCCGGGGATCGATACCAGATATGCCTGTGTCATTATCAGTATTGCAGTTAATATGATGAATGAACCTTTGTTCATGATCCGATCTCCCCTGGATTCCCTCCAATGACTATCGGATATCGGATATTTGACAGCTGTGGTCCATCTTTTCGCAACCGCCTTGATTCCATTACCATATGGACCGTTTATGCAATAGATGCCTTATCATTCAGGAATGTCCGAGGGATCGGATGATGACACCTCATCGGGATCATTCGCATCCTCTCCAATTTTACCCGCAGCTAGATCATCGAGCGCGGAGGAATCGACCTCCTCCCCTCCCCTTCTTTGCATGAACAGGATCACTGCTACGATGATCGTTATCAGGACCAATATGATCGCCGTTAACACGCCGATCATCAAGGGTATGAAATAACCCTCGCTATCGGTTTTCTCTCCACCAGGCCTCTCATCCAGCGTGGGATCCGATCCGGCCAGATATTCGTCGAGATCGGATCTCCCGTCGCCGTCCGTATCCTCATCGGCGGAGTAAACCGTGGGATCAAGACCGTATTCGACTTCCCAGCCGTCGTCCATCCCGTCACCGTCTGTGTCGGATTCCAGGGGATCCGTCCCGTTGAGATACTCTTCAAGATTCGTAAGACCATCCTCATCCGGATCGGAATCTGCAGATTTTGTAAGAGGGAGCGTCCCGAATTCCACTTCCCATCCGTCATCCATACCATCTCCGTCGGTATCCGGATCGAGGGGATCGGTTCCCTCCTGATACTCCTCAAGGTTGGTCAAACCGTCCTCATCCGGATCCAGAAGGGCATCGTCGGGATCCATGTGATCAAGACCCCACTGAATCTCGATATTGTCGGGTATCCCGTCACCGTCGGTGTCATGATCAAGAGGCAATACCGTTATGTTGAAGGTAATTGTCCTCTTGTTGCCGTTGTAGTCGCTGACTGTTACAGTCACCTCATATGTGCCTGATGATTGAATGATCCCGTACATCATGTTTCCATCGAATGAAACCGGGACACCGGACCACTGGTAATAATCGATCCCGATATTGTCCGTCGCCATTACCATCACCGTAAGGTTGTATCCCACGGGCACAGAGATATCATCGATCGGTTCGACGGAGGGAGGAATGTCATCAACAAGATGGATTACGGACTCCCCGCTCTCGTTCTCCAGTGCGGATATGTCTCTAATCCTGAAGCGGTAGAAATATGCCCCCTCCCAATCCATGGGAAACGTCCGGTAAGCCGTATACCAGCCGTTGGACAGCGTCATCCTCTCCTCCTCCTCAGCCCCATCAATATCCTGCCTCCAGATCAGATCCACCCGGCTGATCCCGATATTGTCCGCGACCTGAACCCTGAACTCGATCGCATCTCCGGAACCCGCTTCTTCCGGAGTCTCATCAGATATCAACCACGGTGGATCGTTATCCGCCACAACGACCTCGATATGTTCGGAGGAAGCATCATTTCCCGATATATCATCCGCGTGGAAGATATAATGCAGTGATTCGATCGAATCTCCTGGTATCTTTATGGTTTTATTGTAAGGTCCCGATCCGTCCATGTCCGTATTCATGTGATTGCCGGAGCCGAACCAGTACTCGACCGAGACAGATGAGATACCGATGTTGTCGGCCGCGGATACGCTGAAATTGTAAATATCCCCCGTGGCCGCGGTTTGATCCGAAAGATCGTTCAGGAACCGTGGAGCATCGTTATCCGATATCGCGGCAGTTGCGGTGGAGGAGCTCACCCAGTTCCCTGCCTCATCAGCGGCGTGGAACCTGTAATGAAGATCCGATTTTGTTTCCATCGGGATCTGAACGTTTATGCTGTACGGACCCGAACCGGTCATCGTGAAATTCTGATGGGATCCGGATCCAAACCAGAACTCGACGAACATATATCGGATCCCAATGTTGTCACTGGCTGAGGCGGAGAAGGTGAAAGAGTCACCGGTGGTTCCCTCCGAATCGGAGAGATCCCCGGTGATTTCCGGTCGATCGTTATCCGTGACCTTTCTACCCTTCATGGCCGTCTGGGACCAGATCCCACCCTCGTTTCCCGCGTGGAATATGTATCTGAGATCGTCAAGCGAATCGGAAGGGATCATGATGGTCCTCTTATAGACATCCGTCCCCGTCATGGTCTGGTTCACATGGGCTGTCGTTCCGAACCAGTATTCAACCCTCACCTCGGAGATCCCGGTATCGTCGAATACCTCGATGGAGAATTCGAACGGATCTCCCGTGGTACAGAGGATATCGGTCAGATCGGTCCCGAAATCGGGGCCTTCCGACTCGATATTGAACTTCACCGCGATAACGTCTGAGGCTCCGTTATGGGTTCTGTCATATGCACCAGCGGTCGTGGGGAAATCCGTTGTCCCATCGTTGCTGAATCCCGTGATATGACAGGTATTGTTGGAACCCAATACGATGTCGACTCCGGACTGCATATCGCTCCCCCCCATGAAGGTCGAATACTTCAGATTCGAACCGTCGGAGGAGAGGATCATGAAGAACATGTCGATGAGACCGTTCATGGTGGAGCTGTATGCATCGCTCGTGACGGGATAATCGATCGATCCGTAAGACCATACAGTCGTCATTGGGTGGGGCGGCGAAAGAACTCGCTGGTCGAACTGGCGTACCGCAATTCTGTACTTGTCCTTATTCCGATGACTGCCCGGACTCGGGGGTATT
>JBLIRG010000067.1:0-16456 GCA_049472195.1 Thermoplasmatota archaeon | reverse complement strand
TGGCAATTGAGCAATCGCATCAACACACCAGAAGAATTTGAGCAGGTGATCCCCTTGACGGACAGCGAGCGCAAAGCGTTATCTGCAGCCCATCTATTCCGCGTCGACATCACCCCCTATTTTATATCGCTCATCGATCCCGATGATCCCACTCCGTATGTCGTGGTCCCCGACAGCAGGGGAAGGGTGAGGTGCCACCACGTTTTCAGGAAACAGCCCTACATAAAAGATGTAATTGTATTGGTCTCCGAGATCACTCCCTCCGATTACATCGAATATCTCGGGGATCGCGGGTACGATCACATCGTCTGCGGAAAAGACCACGTGGATTACGGAGGAGCCCTTTCGATCCTGAACGAAAGGTACGGGATCGAATCCGTAAGATCGGACTCCGGGGAGATACTTAACTCAATACTCCTCAAGGAAGGGCTCGCTGACGAGATCAGCCTCATGATCACTCCTGTCCTGGCGGGAATGAAAAACAGGAGGCTCTTCGGCAGGCTGGATATGGAGGAGAACGTTCAACTGGAACTTCTTGAATGCCGTGAGTTGGATAACGGCCTGATACTCGTCAGGTACCACGTGGAAAGGTTATCCTGAAAAGGAGACGTTCCGAGAATCAACATCACAAACTGATCTCGTAATAAAATAAAAAAATCGGATCGATCAGGGTCATCGGACCGGCCCCCACGACCGTCCTTCGGTCCCCAATCGATCAAACACAAGGGAAGATTTCGATCTGCCCGTGATTCCTTGAATATATTCTTTGATTAAGAATGATCAGGATCGTTATTTTTCAGTACCTGGGGGGCCTTCTCTTCCTGTAGCAGTCCTTGCAGAATACGGGCCTGTCCGGATCAGGCTTGAAAGGAACCTGAGTCGTCTGTCCGCAATCCGAGCAAACCGCATCATGCATCTCGCGAGGCGGTCTATCGAACCCGCCTCCTCTTCTGTCGTCATACATACTATTATTCCTTCGGACCCGTTCACCGGGACCTTAAAGGTGCTACATGATTATATTATATATATTTTCTCCAAAAAATCGGTGGATTCAAGGTTATTGATATCCGGATGGCCTCAATATCTCTCCTTCTTGTATTTCTGGATGTACTTGACATCCTTCATGATGCCCCTCCATCGTGCGCGTTCCGCGGCTTCCGCGCTCTTGTCCTTCCTGATCCGAAGATGGGCGATCTCCCTCATCATCTTCAGGTAGTTATCGTATCTCTCCCTCGATATCTCTCCTGAATCCACCGCTTCCTTCACGGAGCAGCCGGGTTCCGAGATATGACGGCAGTCCTTGAAGCGGCAGGACGCTGACAGCTCCTCGATATCCGGGAACGCCTCCGAAACCGATGACTCGTCACCCCAGAGCTGGATCTCCCTCATTCCGGGATTGTCCACCACCAATCCACCTCCGGGAACGACGATCAGCTCCCTTGCCGTGGTTACGTGCCGGCCTTTTCCATCCTTTTCCCTGACCGATCCCGTCTTCAACCTCTCCTCGCCGAGGATCGCGTTGATCAGGGTTGATTTACCCGCGCCGGAAGAACCCACCAATGCGATCGTTACGCCTTTACCCAGATACCCGCTGATAACGTCGAGACCCGATCCCTTGAGCGCACTGATAAGATGGACCGGCACATCGTTCTGTTCATCCCGCACATTTGAAATGATCTCCTCCGACAGGGGATTCAGATCCGACTTGTTGAGTATGACCACAGGAACCGCTCCCGAGACCTTTACCATGGCGATATACCTCTCCATCCTCCTGAGGTTGAAATCATCGTCCAGTCCCATCACGATGAAGATTATGTCGATATTGGCCGCGATGAGCTGTTCACGGGCCTCCTTTCCGGGGACCTTCCTCGATACCTTGCTGGACCTGTGAAGGACCTTGAATATCATGTTTGCCGAATCCAGCTCCTTGAACAGAACCCAGTCCCCGATGCCAGGAAGTTCTGATCCCGTTTCCGCATCCCTGAACATCCTCCCGGGCACCCTGGCGCTGATCTCGCCCGCTTCCGTATAGAGCCTGTAGATCGGACCGTCTATCTTGAAAACCCTGCCCGGAGCTATCGCATCGATAGACAGCTCTTCAAGCTGACTCTGGAAATGGTTGTTCCATCCAAGATCGTGAAGGTTCAATTCCGGTCCTCCGATGTGTCTCACCATTGCAGGGATATATAATAATACTGCCCTGATCGGAACTCCAGACCGACTGGAAGGATCATGACTCACCTTCTTCGACTTTCAATGAGAAATCTATGCGGTCCTTCGATTCATAGATCCGAGAGGAAATCGTCGATATGCTGGCTTATGATCTTCTTCTGAACCTCGGGAGCTCCCTCGCCGATTATGGATACGAGGGAATCGTGCGGGTACTCGGCAACCGGATTACCATGGATCACTCCCCTGGCCCCGAATGTGATCACTGCCCAGACGGATACCTTCATCCCCTCCTCGGTATTGTACAATTTTGCAAGGGACGAGTAATGTTTGTATTCCCTTCCCCGATCTCTCATGAAAGCAGCCTTCTGGATCAGGAGCCATCCGGCATGGATATGGGCGATATGATCGGAGAATTCGTATCGTTTGGATTCGTGATCGAAGAGCGTTTTCCCGAATGCCTTCCTTTTTCTGGAATGGGTCAATGCGGACCTGTAGGCCCCCAAAGAAGCCCCGAATGCAAGCGCCGCCACCCCTATCCTTCCGTTGTTGAATATCTCCATGGTCTGATAGAATCCCCTACCATGTTCGCCTATCATGTTCTCCTTGGGAACGACGACGTCCTCGAAGCGAAGGGTGCACAGATGGGATTCCCTCCACCCGTATTTTTCCATCCTCTGCCGATGCAGTCCCTCGACATCCCCGTTTATTATGAACATCGAGATCCTCTTGTGGGACCTTATATCGCCACCTTCGGTGACTGCCGTGAATATGATATCGTCGGCGAAATCCCCGTTCGTTATGTATGCCTTTGTACCGTTCACCAGGAAATGATCCCCCATATCCCTGGCCTGAAGCTTGATGGAGGAGGCATCCGATCCCACAGAGGGCTCGGTATTGGCGAAGGCCAGCAGCCGCTCTCCCTGGATCCCGGGCTCAAGATACTCCCTCTTCTGCTTCTCGCTGGCATAAAGGAACAGGGCCTGATTTCCAAGCTGACCCTGAACGAACGTGGCGATCCCCAGCCCCCCGGAGAACTGAGCAAGCTCCTTGTACAGATGTATGTTCTGAAGCCACGGTATGGGAGCAATCTCATCCCCATCCTTCCTGAATCCGAGAAGCCCCTCCTCGCCGAATATCTCAAACATTCTCCGGGGGGTGGTCTTGTTCTTTCTCCATTGGGGATATTCCGGAGATATCCTGTTGGCTATCGTATCCCTAACAAGGTTCAGAAAGGACCTTTCCTCATCCGTCAGATCAAAATCCATATCACCAACCCCGTTCGAAGGACAGCGCATTGGCAATATATACTTAACCGCTGAAATATTCCCGGAACCCGGAATGACCTAAAACTTCAAGTTTTCCGTGTACATCCATTATGTGATCCTCGCCGAAAACAGGGTATATTGCCGATGAAAGCCTTAAAATAGAAAAAGTTCATTGGCCGCGTGACGGAGGCTGTATCCATGTCCGAAAATAGAAACAGATGCACATCCTGCGGCATACCGCTGTCCGGTTCAAAGGATGTGAGATTCAACTGCCCGAATTGCGGCAATACCACCATCGGCCGCTGTGCCGGATGCAGGGATCAGGCGGCGAATTACACATGTCCCGAGTGTGGGTTCACCGGACCCTGAAGGAGGAATGAAAATGGGCGAGGTACTGATCAGATACAAGATAATGCCGGTGGATGCTGACGTGGATCTTGAGAAAGTCGCGGAGAAATTTGCTAATTATGTGCCGGATCATGGAAGGGTCTCACGGTACGAGGTGAAACCGGCTTTCTTCGGCCTGAAACTCCTGGAATGGGCTGTGGTTCTTGATGATAAGAAGGGCGGCGGAGAGGAACTCGAGGAGAAGTTGAGGACAACCGAGGGTGTCCAATCCGTCGAGATCCTCGAAATGGGCCTCCTCTGAGGATAGCATGATAGCGGAAGGATCGGTGAGGATCTTCCCCACCGAGGATCCTGAAAGGGTGCATAAATCGATCGAGGTGATATTCCCCGACTCGGATATCACTAAGGAAGGAGATCTTTTCTCATTTTCAACGTCGGATCTTTCGATATTCATCGAGAAGCTCAAGGAGCAGAGGATAAGGAATACCGCGGCGATGATCATCGGAAAATGCATGGAAAATGAGGATCCGGTGTTCTATCTCAACAAGCAGGCAGCATATGCAGGATCGATAAATTTCACGGATGGTGATTCCACTCTGGGAGACATCCTTATCCGGATAAGAAGCGGGGGGGACACCCTCGTGAAGACTCTCGAAAAGGGTGATTGAGGACAGATCTGTTCAACATCCCTTATATATGCAGGGGTTCAATTTGGTACCGATGAGAAAACGAGGTATCATCGCCGCATCCCTTATATTCATGATACTTGCCTCATCCGGAGTTTTATTCATTTCTTTCGCAGACGCGGATGTGATACCTGAGATCTTCGATATCGAGAAGGATGATTACGCCATTAAGGTTGATCCGAACTCGGGATCCGGGCTGATCATCAACGCAACGTTGAAATCCCCGTTCAGGGAGAAGACCACATTCCTCGTGAGCGCCGAGATCTCGGGAGAGCCTCCATGGTCTCTTACATACCCGGATTCCATTCAGCTCGAAAACAGGGAGCAGAGGACCTTTCTGATAATTGTAACCGCACCAGAGGGAGAGACGGCGGGAAAGAGCGCGACCCTCGATGTGGATGTCGAAGCGGTAGGCGGAAAGGGATTTTACAGCGATTCCTGCGACATACTTGTCCTGCCGTACGCATGGGCCACACTGGAGCCGGAAACCGATTACCTTCTGGACAGGCCCCTCTCGGGCGCATTCAATCTTACCCTGACGAACGATGGAAACATCCCTGCGGTAATCGGATACGGGATCCGGGTTCTGGACGATGTGGAAATCAATTTTCTGGATCGAACCCTCGATAGCGGGGAGAAGACGGTGATCAGCATCCCGTACGTTGCCATCGACGTGGAGGATACCATGGAGATTGCGGTCGAACCGATCGGACTGGACGGCGGAGGTCCTGCCGTAGAGGTGACCATCCAGAGGGATCTGGACGTCGTTCACCTTCTTTTCCGCAGGGGTCCGTTTCTGATCATAGGACCGGGACTTCTCTCGGAAGAGGAGAATGACATCCGATTCCGATCCATAGGCGGAGAAATCGAAGATGTCGGTATAGAGATAATCGATCCGATACAGGGACTCGAGGTTGACATGGAATCCATCGATTCAATCGGAAACCTGCAAAGGATGGACAGGATCCTGTCTGTCGAGGGATCCGACGAGGATCGGATAGTGATGATCCGGGCATACGGGTATCATGACGGGGATAGGATCGAATCCAATGTGATCCCTTTCCCTGTCAAGGGAGATCCCGGAGATCAAAGCGGCATCAACGCTGTAATGATAGCGCGCGGAACCGCCGTAGGGGGAGCGGGTCTGGTCCTTGGATTCTCCGCATACCTATACGCCGCATCCGAGGTTTTCAGGTACAGGTGGCTGACCCTGTTTCTGATACCCCTGTATGCTGCCGTTAAAAAGGACAAGGTCCTGGATCATTTCTTCCGGGGGCGTCTCTACGAGTATATCAAGGAGAATCCCGGAACCACTTACACTGCCATAAAGAAGCATTTCGATGTCAACAACGGCACCCTTACCTATCATTTGCACAGACTCGAAAAGGAGGAGCTTATAGCTTATCGGAATGTGGGCAAGTACAAGCTGTTCTACCCAGACGGGGTCAGAATGAGGGGCACGGAGATCGTGATCTCCGTTCTGGATCAGGAGATACTCGAGATCGTCTCGGCAAATCCCGGGATCACGACCGCTTCCGTCATTGAAAGTCTTCGAGGCGAGAGGTCAAGGAGGACCCTTTCCCGGCACATCAAGGACCTCCAGAGGAAGGGATTGGTCGATATACATCGGGATGGCGATCGAAGGAAGATGTATCTCTCCGAGGGTTGGGACAAGGTAATTCTTAGCTCCCGCGGGGTCACGAACATGCGGGAAGAGGTCACCGCCTGAGCCCGAAATCGATCCCTGGACCCCCGCTGTCCAACATGCCATATTTTATATAGAACTTCCTTATTTTCCGCCCCAGAACATGCCGCAGTAGCTTAGTTGGTTAGAGCGTACGACTGTTAATCGTAAGGTCGTCGGTTCGAATCCGCCCTGCGGCGCCATTTTAATTTATCAATGCCGATTGAAGATTAAGCCGACAGGGTGGATTCGAACGAAGTTCCTTGGTTCCAACTACACCAATAACACAGGTTGGGACCAAGGTGAGCAAAATCCCACGGATTTTACGGAACGAATCCGCCCAAATCGTTTTCATTCACGCCCTGCGGCGCCATTTTAATTTTCAACTGAATACGATTGAAAGAAAATGATCCCGATATATCCCGATGAGATCCAATTGTTCATATTGGAATTTATCCAGATAATGTCATATACTTATATGTAAATTTCATTAGAGATCGTTGCGAAGAAGGGTAAGAACATGGCCGGGAACATTCAATGTCCGAACTGCGGATCGGTTTACGTGAGGATGCTGGGTCAGGCGGGGAAGGGCAAGATCCACACATGGAAATGCGACAAATGCCACTTCCAATGGTCAGCATCCGGCGAGATCGATGAGTGAGGAGCCATCCATACTGCCGGATCCCTATACGGTGGATTTTTCCGATCCCAATTTTCAATCCACATGTGAATAGAAAAAAACAAACGAAAAGGGAAAAGAGATCCCGAAAGGATCGGGATCGCATCTGATTGTCCGAGAGATCATCCCTGAACCGCTTTCTTTACGAGATCCATTATCATTCTCTCCGGAGCGGCCCCCTCCTGATGAAGATCCTCGTTTATCACGGTCCTCGGAACGCCCATCACATTGTACTTCTGGGACAGTTCCGGGAACTCGGTAGCCTCCACCATGTCGGCCACAACGCGGTCGCTCTCCATCGCCATATGGTGGGCTAGGACAACTGCCCGCGGGCAGTAGGGGCAGGTGGGTGTCACGAATACCTGTAGATGAACATCCTTTTCAAGCTCTTTCAGGTATTTCTTGGCCTCATCCGATATTGCGGTCTCACCTCGCGAGGCAGTCAGGACACTGTCCAGCAGGGAAGTGAACTCGTATCCCGCGGGTATGCCGAAGAACCTCACACCGAGATATTTGTATTCATCCGGCGTTCCCTTCATCACGAGAATCGCCGGAGTCCTATCCACCCCGAATTTCTTGGCAATCTCTTCATTCTCCTTGATCTTGATCGTTTCGTGAGTGAGCTTGCCCGAAAGCTCGGAAACCTCTTCAACTATCTTCTGGGTCTCCCCGCAGAGCGGGCATCCTTCGTCATCGGTGAAAAGGAGGATGTGCACAGGACCCGTCATAACCTCCATCGCCTCCAGCACCTTCTCTTTCGTCGCTTCGTCCATAATGGTCATATCATATCCCTCCGGATTATCACCGATCCGATTTTCCTTCCCCGATATAACGTTTGTGCATAATATGTGCACTTTAGAATATCGATCAACAAGGGAGAAAAAAACAAATGACCCTGTCTGAACGGATCGTTCCACTACCGCAATTCAATAAGCTTCGTAGGAGTAGTGGATATCCAGCTTCTTGAGAGTCCTGAACAGACGATCTCTCTTTGCCTCGGAGAGATCGGACGGGTATATGCTGATCCTTTCCACCTGTGCCGTGCTAATCACCGATACCTGCATGGCCAGGGGCGGATAACTATCTTTGCCAGACCTGGTCTAGACAGCCCATAACAAATGGGAAAATAGGAAGCGCTACGTCACATTATCCTGTGACAATTCGTTGTTCAATATTGGAGTTATCCCCCATTGCCAATCAGTCCCTGTGCCATATGTCATCGGGAAGTTCATCGTAGGGATTGATGCTGTCGGGGCTGCCAATGTAATCGCCGCCCTCTCCGTTCATAAGTGCGGCAATGTAGTTCTTCTTCAAGGTCCAGTAATTGATCCTCCACTCTCTTCCGTCGTAGAGAGTGGTCTCCTCCCTCTCGGTTTTCAGGATTCCCAGATCCTCGAGCATGTAGAAGATATCCCGATCATCGGTTTTGAGCATGTTGTCGATTATCCGCTCACCGAATCCGAAGAAATTCAGCACGTGTTCGGCCATCTCTATGGCAACCGAATTCTCGATCACCTCCTCAGAATTTCTATTGTGAAAGGATTTCTGGATGGCAACCGCAAGTATCGTGCGGGATATCACGTCGTCCCTGCCTCCCGGGAATGGCATGCCCCTGGAACGACCCATCTTATCTTCGATCAAAACCATTTCATTCCTGTCCATTTGAGTGCGTAAAAAATACCTAACTATATTCTATTTGCAACTATATAATATATACCACCTCTCCAGGATCGGCCCCTGGTATTTCGCCAGCTAATAATAACCAGCAAAGCTTAATATCAATATTCGACGATGAAAATCCGGTTGAATGCGTATGCCTGGATTCGTCATCAAGGAATCTGCAGTCAGAGCAATCGTTCTCTCGTTCTCGATCCTGGGATTGGGCCTCCTTGTATTGATAAGCCTGATCTCCGATGTCGAAGAGGTGGCAATCGCCGATCTGGCCGATCACCTTGGAGAGGAGATCGAATGCAGGGGTACCGTGGTCGGTGCAAGACATATCGACACGGGATCCGCAAACATTCTCGTCATGCAGGGCAACAGTACACTTGAGGTATACATCGAGAGATCTGACAGGATGCTGAGACCGGGGCACACGGTTCGGATAAGGGGTGAACCATTCAAGGTCGGTGATGACATCCGCATAACCGTTCAGTCAGATAGATCGATCAGGATAGTCAGCAGTGAGGACCCGCCCGTACTTGAAAGGGACTCGGAACCGAACCGGATCTATTCCGCCCAGGGTACGCTGATCACCTGCAGATCGTGGGGAGAGAACGGATTCAGCGGATCACTGTTCGTGGAGTGCGTGGAAGAGCGGCTTCTGATCGATATTGACGCCCGGGATGTTGATCTGATACCGAGAAGCGGCGATCTCGTCAATATCACCGGAGCAAAGATGGAAAACGGTGGAATGATACTCTTCGGAGATTCGATCGAGATTCTGTCGAGCCCCGGGGTCAGGGCCGCGTACCTGATGGAGATCGTTCGGAACCTGGAAACTGATCCGGGGAACATTCCGCTGGGACAGGTGACATTCCAATGCTATCCAAGATACGAGCCTTCGGGAAGGACGCTTTTCATCGGGGAGGAGCCAGATGGATCCAGGTTGTCGATCAGAATAAACACGGAACACGAGGTGGAGGGCATACACAAAGGAGATCTCATAGAGGTCGTCAATGCAACCTTCTCATGGAATCCCGAATCGGTGAGGTACGAGATCGAGACATCGGTTATCAGGGTACTTATGCCGCACGGACTCTGGATTATCAACCTGGCCTCTCTCGAATGGGGAATCGGCGAATATGAGGGATGCCGGGTCAGATTGGAGGGATCGTTGACACAGGTTTTTGATAGTTACCATCTCCACAAAGAGGGGAAATCCATTGAGGTCAGAAATGTCGGGGAAGACATACTGGAAAACGAAGGGTGGCTGGAGGGGATCGTGATCTTCGATCCCGATGCGAACGTCTACTACCTGGATGCGGCGGGATGATGGATGATCGAGATCATTCTTCTTGTCGTAGTCTCCGCCCTTTTGGGTACGGCTCTGGGTGTTCTTACCGGCCTCATTCCGGGACTGCACGTCAACAACGTCGCGATCATCCTTCTCTCCCTGAGCCCCGGGGCCGTTCTTGTGCTGAGGTCAAGCGCCTCGATCGAGGAATCCACGGTACTCCTGATGGTCGCCTCCGCCATCGTATCAACCTCAATGGCCCACACGTTCCTGGATTTCATTCCCTCGACGTTTTTAGGAGCTCCCGAGGGAGATACCGCCTTATCGGTACTTCCGGCACATTCAATGCTGCTGGAAGGACACGGGTACAAGGCTGTCTATCTTTCAGCCGTAGGGAGTTTCGGTGCCGTGATCGTAGGATTCCTGCTTCTGATACCCTACAAGATGATAGTGAACGAACCGGTGAACGGATATGCATTCCTGAAGGAATACATGGTCTGGGTGCTCATTGGAATTTGCGTCCTCATGCTCACCACAGAGAGTACGGAGCTTCCATATGTAATAAGGAGATCAGGCGGGAGATTGAGGCTCGAAAAGGGAAGGTTTTCCAGGACCGTCGGTGTAATGGCGGCGTTCGGCCTTTTCCTGACCGCCGGATTGATGGGGCTTGCAGTGCTCGATCTGCCGGTATCTTCACCCTTTGGGCTTCCCTCCACGGTGCTATTCCCTACGCTGTCCGGACTTTTCGGAACGTCGACCCTCCTGGAATCGGTCAGAGGTGGGGCAACGGTCCCGGAGCAGAAGATAGAAGCACCGGACATTGAGGGCGGTGAGGCTGCCGCATCGATAGTATCCGGGGGTTTCGCCGGATCGGTCGTCGGTTTCCTGCCGGGGATGAGCGGGGGTGTCGCCACTGTTGTCGCAATGCTCTTCAGAAAGGATCCGAAACCTTCATCGGTAATACTCACGCTGTCTGCAATCAATACCGCCAATTCGTTCTTCGTCCTCTCAGCCCTTTTTCTTATCCTGAGACCCAGATCGGGAGCGGCAATAGTCGTGGATGATCTCCTGGAGGTCGTTAGATGGAGCGATCCGGTTCCGCCATCAACGCTGGCATTGCTTCTGATGGCCGCCGTCCTGGCATCGACGCTCGGGTTCTTCCTGACGATCCTGCTGGGTGGGAAAATGGCTAATGTCATGCCAAGGATCCCATATGCGAAACTGGCCTGGGGGATTATCGCATTCATTGTGGTGATGGTTTTCATCTTCACGGGCCCTCTGGGGCTTCTGGTTCTTGCCGTATCCACATCAATTGGAATGATAGCACCGCAGATCGGCATCAGAAGATCGCATGGAATGGGGGTCCTGCTACTTCCGGTCATAGTAATGATCTGGTGAGATTCTGCAGGTCCTTGGCTAACGATGAATTCTCCGGAGGCAGTTCTCGGCTATCCTGTATGCCTCCATGTAGTCCTTCCGGACGACCATGTCCTTTATCCTGCTCAGGTCTTCCCGATAGGTCGTTGTGGGCTGCCCGTTCTTGACCTTGACCTCGATGGCCCTCTTGATCAAAGGAACGAGCTTCTCCAATTCCTCTCTGGCCTGATTTGGGGTTTCAACGGCAGTGCTGCCGTCCGGATTTTCCCTAGCGGGTGGGATCGAGAGATAATTGGATCTGTGGGCCCACTTGTTGATATCTTCCCGTCGGGATGATCCAGAAGCATGCTTTCCCTCAACCTTCTCACGGATCTCATCGACGGCCCCATCGCGGTTCTGGGTGGTTTTGAATACGGTTGTAATCGACACGTCAAGTTCATTCAGCTCCTCGGACGCCTCGTCCACCCTGCCTTCATCAAGGAGGGTCTTTATCTTGTTCACCCACTCCTTCAGGTAGACAACCTGAACATCCTTCTCGAGAAGTATGTTTATCCTGCCCTCCTGTGCTATGAGCATCCCCCTTACCTCATCGGCCGCTTCATTGTCCTTCTGCCTGAGGGCTATCCTCTCTTCGAGGTCTTTCATTCTTCCCTGTACCTCATTGAGGGCCCCTGTGATGTCATTTGCGGAAAGCCGGACAGTTGCCTTGGTCGAGGCCGCCTTGTATTCCGTGGTATCGATGCCCAGTATGCTGGCCCGTATTATCATATTCTTGAATGCGTCCACGAGCCTTTTCACCCTTACGTCCGAGGATTTTCCCTCCAGTTCATTCCTTATCTTACTCAACATCTCAAAAGACTGATTCAACTGACCGCCGGACATGATATCATTGGCTTCCTTGATCCTGGGCTCCACATCCGCCGTATCAATGCCTCCCCCGATACAGTCTGCCACGAGTTCCCCAATCTCCTTCTGAACGGCCTTGATCTTGATCCTCAGTAGATCGTTTTCCAGATCGTTCTTGAGTCTGGAGATCCTTCTCTCGGCCTCCGAAATCTCTCCCTTTGAGAGATGAGCCCTGATCGTCTTTAGACGATCCCGGTATGCTGTTGTATCAATATCGTTCACTTCCGCTTCATCAATGGCGGAAGAAAGATCTACGACAGCCTTTCCGAGTACCTTTTTCAGATTCAAACGATCGATTTTGGCCTTGATGCTCTCGAGACCTTCCAGGGCAGTCTCATATTCCCGATTGTTGAATCCGGATTTTACCTCCTCAAGTCCGGCGCTGAATTCGGAGGTGTCCTTTCCCTCCTCATTCAGTTCCCGAATTGTGTTTACAACCGGTATCATCAAACGCTGGTACCTTACCTTTATACCCTCGATATTCAGTGATTCAATCTCCCTCTCGGTCTTATCCATTACCTCTCCAGCTTCATCATAACGACCGTTTGCGATTATGGTCCTGACGGCCTCAAGCAATTCCTCCAGTGTTGAGGTATCAAGGGCGTACTCCCTGAATTCCGTGCGCCTGGCTTCGAATTTTCCAAGATCTTCCTTAATTCTGGTGATCGTGGTTCTTTCCTGGATCCTCTCGAACGCCGTGAGGGCCCTTCCCACCATGGATTCGGATCCGCCGATCTCACCATTTCGAAGTGCGGACTCGGCTTTCTCGAGAATGCTCATCAATTTCTCTCTATCATCCTCCGGCAGTGATTCGGCCCTTTCCTTTTCCGAGTCGATCCTGGCTCTCAGATAATCAGATCTTCTTTCCTCTGCTTTGGTTACCGTCGTTGCCGCTTTTTCAAGGAGGATCTCCATCTGAAAAAGCGCCTGGTTCACATCCTCTTCGGATATTCTGAGAAGCTCCTCCCTCTGATCGATCAGGGACCGGTAAAGCTCTGAATCCGTTCCCTCGAGTGCACCGACTTTCCTTATCAGTGGCTCAACGGAAATTAGAAACCGATCCAGCCTTTTCAGGGCCAGATTCCGCAGGTGTTCATCAATCGTACTGTCGAGATCGTCCATCATCATATTGGCCTTCACCGGATCGATTTCCAATATCTCATCTATCCTCTGAAGAACCTGGGTGTAATTATCAACCCTGAGATCACCGGAATGCTTCTCCACCTTCTTCTCGATCTCGGACCTTTTCTTTGAGGCCACTCCCCTGGTTTTTTCGATCGCGTTCTTCCTGGCGTTCTCCACGGTCTTCTCGAGTTCCTTGAGCTTCTGATATGCGCTCCACTGACCGTCGATATCGGAATCAACGAGGCTGAGCCTGATCCGCTCGATCTTCTCGGCAGATCTCAGAGGAAGTTCCTCCATGCCTATCTCCGTGAAGATGGGCATGACGTTCTCGATCCGGGAGATTATTTCCTCTATCATTTCCATCTGGACCGAGGACAGGTAATCCACGAGCCACGGACGGACCGATTCGTATGCCGATTCGAATTTCGACTGGTTCTCATTCGCAAAGGCTTCATCCAGTTTATCAATATAGGACCCCATGGGCGAAGTATCCCCCCCTGCGGAGGATATTCTGGATAGAAGATCCCTGATCTCATCTAATCTGACCGTGTTCCCCTCGGTATCGAATAATTTCTCTTCTTTCCGGGCAGGATCTTCACCCTCATCCTCACCGGAGTCCGTTCGGGATCGTTCTTCCTCGTTCATGTTCTCAAGGATCGAAAGAAGATCCTCGATCTTTCCCAGAGCTTTCCCGATCTCATCAATTGTGACTCTCCCATCATCAGCCTTCCGGTATGCCCTGATTATCTTGGCAAGGCTCTTCCTGACCTCCGACATCCTGCTGCCTTCGGACTCAAGAACCTTGATCCTATCAGTAGCCAGTTTGAACCTCTTATCCATCGATATGGATCCCGACGAAACCTCATCCGTCACTGGATGTCACCTACTTCCCGATATCTATCTATCACCCTGGATATCTCACTATGCTCACTATTATTATAAATATTATACGAGATAATTTCGATCCCATCGAATATTCTCATCGTAATTGATCGTGAAGATATTCCCGATATCATTCCTGCTTGGGAGGAAGTTCCATCTCGCTTATGTGGGATCCGGTGTCAAGGTTAACGCCGAGGCCCGGACTGGGAAGAGTGGAAGCCGGTTTCTCGGTAAAGGCCTCATGATCCTTGGGTGCGGGTGCACCGTACAGATCCTCGTAGGAGGCTTTCTTGGTAACCTCCTCCTCTTTCTTTCCGAACAGATCCTCGCCCTCTTCCCTCATCCTCTCGACCTCGGTGAGAAATTCCTCTTCCTTCCGTCGGTTATCGGCTTTCAGCTTTCGGACCAGGAAGAATCCCGAGATTACCAGTATGAGAGCGACAACCGCAACACCCGTGATGACCCAGGGCCAGGATTTTTCCGCGAAGTCACCGATGGTGCTTCCGCCTCCGCCTTCAGAAGTCCCTCCCTTGGATATCGGAGGAACGGTCAATGCCCCATCTCCGGCGGTATCCCATCCGAAATAGCGTTGATACGAATTTCCCGAGGATACCTCGACGACATCCTGGATCACGAAGGCATAGACATAGAAATTGTCCCGGTCTATCGGGAGGGACAATCCCCCTTTTACGAGTTCATTGAAGTGAAAATTGAATACCAGGGTGTCGGTTTTACCGGATAGAAGCATTCCCTGTGATGCGTTGTTGTTGGAACCGTAGAATCCCTTGTGCAGGAGAGGAGATGCAGCCTCGGGAGCCCTGGCGGGTATGCCGCCCCACGAACTGATGTTGTTGTAATCGATATCGGCTTCCTCGAAATCCGTCGGCATTATGTATATGTTGTATTCCACGGTTCCGTCAAGCTCCACTGATCCGCTGAGTATCAGGGATACCTCAAGATTGTTGTCCCTCCTGATCGTTTCCAATCGCTGGATCTCAACTCCCTCGGCAATCGTTCTCTTGATGGTGAATATCGGTTCCGAGTCCTCCACGTTCCTCAGGTCCTCGGTGAATATCACCGAATCGCCGATCTCATCATTGACCGTTCTCTGAAGCATGCCCACGGCGACATCCTCCGGTTTCTGGACATATACCCTGACGGACGTCGAATTGCTAAGATAACCGTCGGTTGCAGTGAGAGTGATGGTCCTGTTGCCCCAATGTCTTCCCTCATAGGAGTGGTTTACCACGGCTCCTTCGGCGGATGAATCATCTCCGAAATCCCACAGGAGAGTAAGAACATCACCGTCCGGATCAGGCCCAACCGAGCCGGCTAGCTCGATCAATTCCCCGGGCATGAGCACCGTATCGTTCAGATTAGTTATGGTGATCCGGGGCATCGGGGGCATCTCGTTCACAAGCTCAACAGAGAGTGTTATGTTCACATGATCGCGGCCGCCGTGTATATCGATCAGCGTTATCGTGAACTCGTAATCGCCGAAATGCTGCTGTTCCGCTGCGATCGTTATCGTGCCGTTGGCAGGATTAACGTCCACGAAGCTGGGCAGACCGGACGTTGTGAAGCTCAGGGATTCCGAAGGATCGTCGTCGTCGCCGTACTCGATCCGGAAAACGGTTATCTCGTCCTCGTAAACTCCGATGGAGAATTCGTTATCCTCCAGGACTGCGATCCCGATCTTTCTTATGTAGGGAAGATCGTTGACGGATATTACCGTTATCTGAAGATCGTCCGTTATGGATCCGTCCCTGTCCGAACATCTGAACCGAAGTGTCTCCACCCCGTGATAGTTTGGATATGGAGTGATGTAGGCCTCTACCCACTGGATCGTACCCCCGAGTATGCTGAAATTTACCATGGTAACGTCGAGATTCTGGGGATCGCTCAGCAGCTCGAAATATATGGGATCTCCGTTTGGCTCAACGAAATGTTCGGAGAGATTGATCATGATCGTGTCGGAATCCTCCGGGATCTCGATACCCGTATCCCAGGGATCCATGGGATCGGTCTCGGGTATTGTCTTGAAGGACCAGATATCCATGTCGATGTAATAGTTGCGGTCCTTGGACTGGTAATTCTGGTCCGAGAATAGGGGATATGACATACGGAGGTAGTAGAATACCATAACGGATTCGTCATTGTACAGCTCCGACGACTCCCTGGGATCGATGGAATCGATGCTGATATTGTTCATGTCGAGTATCTCCAGTACCATGGGGTAGCTGGAATCCATCCAGATACTCAATGCCCATTCCGGATCTATCCCGATCTTGTAATAGTCCACCGGATCATCTATCGGATTCAATGTATCCGAGAAGTCCTTGGTCCCTGTGTGAATCCCCCCCTGACCTGGGATAT
>JBLIRG010000066.1:0-16599 GCA_049472195.1 Thermoplasmatota archaeon | reverse complement strand
TGTCGGTCATCTCAAAGGGGACATATCCGGATTCGAACCCGACCCGAAGTTCTCCGCGTTGCAGGATTTTTTCAATGTGTGATATTTCAGTGGGATCCTCATCCCATATCAGACCATAGATTATCTCATTCTGGTATTTGTTCTGTCACATTTAAATATCCGTCCTCTTGATTGATTAGCGTAACCTAGAAAGAACCGGAGTGTATCGTATTGGGCAGATCCAAGAAGAGGTCAAAGGGCAGGAGGTCCTCTACCCGCGGGAAAAAGCCAGAACCCAAGGAGAAGGTGGAAGAGGCCGCGGCGGATATTGAGCCCGAAGAGGGGAAATCGAAGAGGGGGAGGAAGAAGATCTTCGACAGGAACAGCAGGAGCGAATCCGATAAGAAGACAGCGGAAGACGCCGTTGAGGATAAGGCTGATGAGGGGGGAAAGACCTCGAAGAAAAAAGGGAAAAACACCCCCAGGGGCAGGAAGGATGATGATAAAAAGAAACCCGAGGTAGATGATGTAGAAGAGGGAAAGGGCGGGGAGGAGGGCGATGCCGCCGAGAAGGAAGAAGAGGACGAGGGGGAAGAAGATCAAATCCAAGATGAGGATCAGGTAGAAGAAGAGGAAGAGGGCGAGGAGGAGGAAGAAGACGAGGAAGATGAGGATCTGGAAGAGGACGAAGAAGAGGAAGAGGCAGAGGATGACGACCTCGAAAAGGATCAGTTAGAAGAAGAGGAAGAACCGGAAGACGAAGATGAAGAAGATCACGATCATCATGAAGAAGAGAGCCTTGAGGAGGATGTAGGGGAGGGCGGGGAGGATGACCTCGAAGAAGAGGAGGATCAGGCAGAGGAAGAAGAGGAAGAGGACGAGGAGGAGGAAGAAGACGAGGATGATGAGGATCTGGAAGAGGACGAAGAAGAGGAAGAGGAAGAACCGGAAGACGAGAAGGAAGAAGATCACGATCATCATGAAGAAGAGAGCCTTGAGGAGGAGAAGAGCGAGGAAGTGGACGATCCCGAAGAAGATGAGGAGGAGGAGGAATTCGAGGTCCTGGTACGATCAAGGGCGAAATCCGATACGGAAGACTCCAAGGATCAAATCGAGAACGATTGGGATACGGGCGAGTGGGATGATATCCTCTCATCCACCGAGGAAAGTGTGTTCACCCACGGGTCCATCGAGGAGGTTCTCAAGGACGTTGTGGAAACCGCATGGGGCGACGGAGTCATAAGCAGGGATGAGATGGCCCTCCTGAACGTCCTGAAAGACAAACTCGATATCGATGACAGCACCTTCGAATCAATTATCGAGGATTCGAAACCCGGATTCTCTGACGGGGAAGGAGAAGAATCCGATCCGGATGAAGAGGAAGATGCAGACGTTGAGGAGGATGAATACGGGGATGATGATACTGAAGGGGATTACGAGGACGACGATCTCTACGATGATGGCGACCTCGAAGATCTGGGGGAAGGCCTCGACGACATCAACCTCGACAACCTGAATATCGATGAGGAGCTGGAATACCTCGAGGGAATGGTGGGTCCAGGACCCGCGCTTCCCCCCGGATCCGATGAAGAGGAGCTGCCTGCTAGGCCCAAAGGTCCGATCAAGATAGAGTTCGAGGAGGATCTGCAGGAAGGCGCCTTCAGACCCGATCCAGAAACAACGGAGCCGGTCATTCCGCCGAAGAATGATTACAGCGCTCCTCCCCCGCCGCCTCCGGTACCGGGGAGTGAAAAACAGCCAAACATGATAACGTTCACGTCATCCGTCCGAGGCCAGGACGCGCCTCTTGGACGATCGTTTGACCTGAGCAAGCGGCCGGAACCGGAAGTTCAGCAGAAGGCCGTCAAGAAGAGATGCGAGTCCTGCAACTCGTTGATAAGGATTCAATCCAACGGGGGAAAGAACAGGTGCCCGATCTGCGGCGCAAATATCGGAGGGGGGACTGAGGTCTCGGCAGCATTGAGATCGATACTGGATCAGGCGAAGGTCGCCTTCAAGGGAGGAGACACGGGAACGGCCAAGGAGCTTTACGGGATCGCCCTGAAGCAGGCTCCCGACAACAAAGAGGCAAAGTTCTTCCTGATGAAACTGAACCGGGCCGGAAACGGCGGAGCGAGGGCTCCGGCAGGATCGAGAAGCACCAGCCTCGATTCCAGGGACCTGTCACATATAAGCTCCGGGGTGGCGCGTCTTGATCAACTGATCGGAGGAGGGCTGCACGTTGGCTCTCAGATGCTGGTGAAGGGCCCTCCCTACAGCGGAAAGGATGTTCTTCTCGACTACCTGATGGCCTCCGCGCTGAGATCCGGATTCCCCGTCATATACGTCTCTTCGAACAGGGCCATGAAGGACGTGATGAAGGGGATCGTGAATCAGATACCCGACTTCAAGAAGTTCAACCAGAGCAGAAGGGTCCGTATGTACGACCTTTTCTCCAAGCACAAGGGAGAACAGGTGCTTCGTGAAGGCCATCGGATCTTCAACATCGAGGTCAAGTCCGACTTCAAACGCTTCCAGGCGGACCTGGTCATGGTCCAGGAAAGCCTCGTGCAGGAATACGGCGGAGGGGTCATGATCATCAACTCGCTGTCACCTCTCATAACGCAGGTGGATCAGAACGACCTGATGAAGTTCCTCCAGGTCCTGATAGCGAGGTCAAAGGGTTACAGGTTCACAAACGTCATGGACCTCGCGTCCGGAATCCACCACGAGACCATAGTCAATTCCGTGGAATACCTCATGGACGGAACCGTCGAGCTGAGGGAAAAGGAGTCAAGATTCTCCCTCAGGCTCAGGGGATTCAGGCAGAACATCGCCACCAAGGACTGGGTGGATTACAATTTCTCAGACTCATCTTTCAATATAGTGGGATCATTCAACGAGGAGAGGATCGTCTGATAAGGGCCGCTGTGATCGGTTCTCCGGAAAACGTATCCTGAATTTCATTCCCTGTTATCACCTGCCAACGAAACGATTTTTTTAATCAAATATAGGTAAATTATTAATACCCTCCCCGCCCCATTGCCCCCGATCAGCAGGTTAGGAGAAGGGGTGTTAATTTGGCATACAAGGAATCCAACCCGACCACGATACATCTCGTCCAGTTCACGATCGTCCTTACGATGCTTCTGATCATCCATCTCCTTTTCTTCCTGATGGCCCTCAACATACTGATCGCCACCGAGACCGAATCCGCGGATGCACTTATCCCGATAATGGCGTCCATTTACGGAATATCGTGTTTCTTCCCTTACGGCCTGATCTACATCATCATTGCTTTCTCGGTCTCCCTCATAAGGAGGGGGGTGTACGGAGCGAAGCATGCGGCGGCAACCCTTGCTTCATTTTTCTTCGGCGTCCTGGGCATAATCGTACCGCCTTTCTTCGTGCTTCTGGTATTCATGCTCATCGTCTACGTGGAAAAGACCTATGCCGTCATCCCTCTCTTCATTCACCTCATGCCTGCCATGGTCGTAGTGGGATTGTATCTTTTCATCAAGGATATCGGCGGTAGAAAGTTCGGAAACGCCGGAATGGTCACATACATGGTGTCCACCGCGCTATTGATACTGACCGAAGCTTCGGCTCTTTTCTGGGTCGAGGATCTGTCGCTGAACACCGTCAAGATCCTTTCCGCATTGGGATCCATATTCGCGGCGGGATGCGTTGCGGGACTGATAATTCTGCTGATCGGGTTCGTTCACGCATTCAAATGGGTAAAGGAGAACAAACCGCTGCTGGATGAACAGCAGAAGCAGCAGCTGCAGATGCAGCAGCACCAGATCCTCATGCAACAGAGACAGCTCGAGATGCAGCACCAGCAGCTCGAGATGCAGAAGAGGACCATCCACATGCTGGGAGAGGTGCATCATGAGCTGATCGCGGATCGCGGGGAAACAAAGATGCTCCCCCACAACTCGAATGGTGAAGGAAGCAAGCCCCCTCCCCGAACCGCGGGTACGGCGCCGAATCAAGAACGGCCTCCCGCCGAGAGGGATCAAGAACCGGGACAATATGACAGATGGGGGTGATCGCATGATCCGGGCTCGCCTGCTCCAGCCTGGATCCATCCTCGGGATCATACTGTTCTCGTGTCTGATCGCGGCCCTTTCGCATTTTTCCGGGACCGCTGACGGAGTGGATGTGAAACATCCGGAATACCTTCTCATCGACCTTACGGTCAACCTGGATGATGCAAACTCGGGCGATATCGTTTTTTTCATGGGCACGGATGATCGGAGGGAGCAGAACGCGACAGACCTTCGCCTTCCCCCGCAGGACAAATTGAGGAACAATAACCTGATGAGAATGAGGGAAAGTCTGGGGCCCAGTACCGAAAATTACAGGCAGTTCTTCCGGTCCATCCTAAACTCCGGCGGATCGATGGCTCTCAACGTGACCTTCTTCTCGGCCGTCAATGAAACCGACTACTACGGCATCATCTTCGAGGCGGAATTCTCATTCGACTCGGGCGGTCCTTCAGTTGAATACGAGTATCTGTCCTTCGTCAAGGGTATTAGACTTACCGACAGGGACATACTTAACCCGTCAAGCATCGTCAAGAGGGAGGCAGAGGAGAACGAGCTCGAGAAGGGGAGGGTAAGAATAACCGTGAAACCGGGATCGGACATGTCCCTGGATCTGAGCTCCGAGGGAGGGGCGCACCGAAGGTCCTTGTACAGGGAGAGCTTCAGCAGGACCGAGGACATATCCGCGTTCAGGGACCAGGGCAACAAGATCACAGTATCCGATTGGTTCGTCTTCTCCCCGGTTTTCATTTTCGCGGCCGCCGCAGCGGGCACCGTCATAACCGTTGCCGCTCTTTCAGCAATATGGATCAGGAACAGGTTCAGGAAGATGGGCCTCATACTCCCGGCAATAACAGCGCTCATGGCACCGGTTCCCATTGTCATATTCTACAGGCCGGGCCTCAATATCTACGGAATGCACGATATTGCAATCCTGATCGTCTTTCTGATCAATCTTTTCCTGCTGGCCGCCTGCTACCTGGTCAATCCCAGGGGATCGACGAAGTACTCCACGTACGAGGAGGAGAAGGGTGAGAAGTTCGAGATGCCAAAGGTCGTATACGTTGACAGAACAGTATACATCCAGGTCAAGGGCTTCGGAAAGATCGACGGCCTCGATCCCTATGAGGTCCTCGGGGTAAGCAGGAACATGTCTCTTCGGGAGATCGAGGAAGAATACAAGAAGGAGATCCTGAAATATCATCCTGACAAGTACGAGAAAAGCACGGAAGCGATCAAGAAGGCCTCCCTCAAGGAGACCGAGAGGTTGAACGCTGCGTTCGAATATATCAAGAATAGACATGGTCAATGATCAAATACCTGATTGATCAGGTCAAGGGAGCTGGAGTAGACCACAGTCGTCCTGTTCCCGCTGGATCCAATATCCATGAAGGACCCGCGAACGTTGTAAACGCCATGTTCGCTCTCATATCCCTCGTATTCTATCCAGTTCTCCATATCGGCGCGGTAATCATCATTGGTCCGCTGATCGTCCCAGCTCGTTATGAAAACGGACATGAAATCCGATCCGTCCTCGTAATAGAAGAAACGATCGCCGCTCCATCCGTTATCCCCGTCGATGTCCGGATACGCCATCCCGTACCCGTGAAGCATCTCCATGATCAGTTTCTCACCCGCGGTCGTCGAGAACTTGAGATCCAGATCGGGGGAGGGAGGCGTGAACGTGATCTCCTCGGGTTTCTCGTATGATACGTACTTGTCATAATGCAGGATCTGTTCGGTGGAGAGGGGCGGTTTATCGGTGTACAGCCTGTCGACCGCATCCCATCCTCCCTCATCGTATATCCTCCCCACGAATTCCTCTCCCCCCTCGTAAGGGAAGTAGTTTATCTCCGACAGGATCGGGCTCGACTCCCCGTACTGCAATCCGTCGAGGGACCTGACTATCTGCGACACGGTATCCATGCCGATCAGGATCTCGGCGGCGGGATCCAGGTTCTCATCCGCCCACTGGTTCATGGTGATCACCGCATCTCCCTCGACCACGCACATTCTGGCGAGGTCGAGATCGTAGGAATCGGTGTAGGCGTACTCCTCGAGGTCGAAGTTCTGGTCCTGGAGCGCATGCGTGAACTCGTGGGAAAGTATGTAATTAACGTAAACGGAAGTGTGGAAGTTGTCCATGATGTAGAGGTTCTTGGTATCCGGATCGTAGAATCCAAGGATCCCGATCGCCGTCGAGTTCTCCGACATCGAGATCAGGTCCCAGTCCTCGCCGATTATCAGCATGCATTTGTAGAACCTCTCCAGTTCAAGGAGGTATTCCCTCATCTCATCATCCAGAGAATTCCTGGCATACTCGTTGAAATCATCGCTGGACATGATTGATACGGGTGTGTTCTTCTTCACATCCAGTCCGCGAATGTCCGATATGTCGTATATCGATATGTAATCGGGCTCCCTGTTGGCGAGGTAATAGGCGACGCTCAGGCCCGCCAGTATAAGCATGAAGACCGCCCCTATGGATACCGCGATCGCCGTGAATTTCCCGTTGGTCCGGGATTCTCTCTTATTCAATCCTATCTTTTTGCCATCCGATTCGATCCGGTCGTAGGTTATGTCGCAGTTGGCACAGAAAGCGGTCTCGTCATCCCCCGTGTAGAAAGTGGGCAGGGAGCAGTTCGGGCACACGGCGAATCGCTCCATACTTGTCTGCATTATCGATCTGGACCTCTCCATGGTTCGGTCGATCTCGGTCTGAAGCTTCTTCCAGTCATTTCCCTCTTCCAATATATCCCGTCTCCTGTTCGGAAATCCGTTCCGAAATATTATAAATGTATCCCCTTCCCGCGTCAGGACACGGACCTCACGTGGGCAGGTCCCTCTTTCTGAACCATATGATCGATGCTGTGAACATCACCGCGGAGAACAGGATCAATACGATCGTGTCCAAATAGGGGAACGAGGAACCATAGATGATCTCCGACGGGTCCCAATACCCGTATATGGTGAAATAAAGCATCCATTCAAGGGATTCAAGGATGTTGCCTATGAACATTATCATGTATTGGAACAGCATCACACCAAGCACGGTCCACAGGGCCGATCTGTAATCGTTCATGAAAGAGGATATGAAAACACCGATCATCAAAGCGGAAAGGGCAAATGGCACGGAGGTGAGGAATACTATCGCGAACTTGCCCCAATCCACAGGTTCGCCCAAGGCCACCCCTCCCAGCCCCAGCATTATGAACGATCCGATATGAAGGAAGATGATTATTATCATCGAGGTCATGAATTTTTCCAGGATCATCCTCTCCCTTGTATAACCCGTTGCCAGAAGAATGTCAAGCGACTTGTCGTCGATCAGTCTCGTTACGAACGACAGGCCCTTAATTGCGGCATAGATGCCGATGAGGAGGGTCCACATGCCAAGGAACTCCACGATCATGAATCCGGTATAACTCGCGAAATCCATCACGTCCAGGTCGCCTACGAAACCCTCCACGAATGCATTGTCCTCGAGATAGGCGTCAAAAGGGGTCGCCGTTGTCAGGTTCTTTGCATCAACGAGGTCCGAGAGATAGAATTCCAGATCTGAATTCAGGTACAAGACGAAGAAGAACCTGTTCGGACCATCCTTCTCTATGAACTTCTGATGACCTCCTCCAAGAAATATCAGATCGAAACCCTGGGGGGCGAGCATCTGACGAATAAACTTCTCGTTCTGAAGGATCTCTGTAACATTGATCGGGGATTCATCGATATCCAATCCGGATTCGTTCATCCAGGCACTCAGAACCCTGAGGTCCCGCACGATCCCGGATATATTTACTGGAATTTCATCGAAATCGACGCCGGACTCGTTGATCCGGGTCATCAATTCCTCCAGATCGTCAATGATCTCGGATATGTTGCCGGGGGTGTCCCCGATATCGATTCCGGATTCGTTGAACAGGGTCATAAGCTCCTGCAGATCCGGTTCCTCCTTCATCCCGACGAGTGCGTGGATGTCATAACCGGGAAGTTCCTCCCATGTCATATTGTACGTCCCGTTATTCATCTCCTCGATCCGTATCTTTCCGGCATCTGTGAAAGGATTGCTTATGGAATCCCTGAAGGACGGAAAGACAGCGGCCACAAGAAGTATCCATGCGGTAAGTATGGCGAAATAGATCAGACCGCCCTTCCACTCCCTCTTCAGGGTCCATTTGAAATAGGAGACGTTCAAGTTGATCCGCCTCCCTTTTCCACGACATAGTATTTCAGGAACAGCTCCTCGAGGGGGATCTCGTCGAACGAGAGATCGACAACGGAGTACCTCGACAGCTCCTTTATCACCGATTCCACGTTTCTGGATACAATCAGGATGATCTCCCGATCGGAGGCAAATTCCACCTCCACCCCGTCTATCCGGCTGAACATCCCGGGATCCAGGCCGTCCTTGAAGCTGACCGTCATCCTCTTGCCCATCTTCTTCTTGAACGAGTTCTTGGGTTCGACGACGATCAACCTGCCCTCCCTTATTATTCCGACCCGGTCGCAGACCGCGTCAACCTCTGGCAGGATGTGGGAGGAGAGGAAAACGGTAACTCCCCTTGCCTTCTCCTCCCGAAGCAGTCTGTAGAATTCCTGCTGCATGAGGGGGTCAAGTCCGGTTGTGGGTTCATCCAGAATAAGAAGCGGGGGGGAATGCATGAAAGCGGAAACTATGCCCACCTTCTGCTTGTTGCCGCGGGACAGGTCCTTGATCCTCCGGTCGAGATCGAGATCGAATATCTCCGCAATCTCCTCGATCCTCCCGTATCCCTTCTTACCCATCATCGCATGCAGGTTGAAAAGGTACTGCCTGGAGGTTTCCCTTGATGACATGCCGAAATCGGAGGGAAGATATCCGACGGCGTTCCTGACCTTGGCCCCCTCCTTCTGGGGATCCATCCCCAGAACCCTAGCGGATCCTTTGGTCGGTCTTATCAGATCCATAAGGGTCCTGATCGTCGTGGTCTTTCCTGCGCCGTTGGGCCCCAGGAATCCGAAGATCTCTCCACGGTTGACGTTCAGGGTGACGTCCACTATACCTCTGGATTTACCATAGTATTTCGTGAGGTTGTTGATCTCGATCACGACGTCCCGATCCATGCATGTATAATGGACTGTGATGATATAATATCTATATCCCCGGGAAAGACGGATAGTACCCTTGATCCGGTAAACGGATCACTGCAGAATGAAGTCGATCCGCGTTCCCGGTCCTACCCCGGATTCCGCGGACACCCCGATGTTGATCTCAAGGACGTACATTGCCTTTCCGTTACTGTAATAATGTGGGAGGTCCTCCTTCGCGATCCCGGCTCCAGGAGATGCTTCCTCGACGTTGAGGACCAATCCGTTCTCGTCCATGAATATGATGTCCAGACCGAAGCTGACGTTGTACATCCAGAACGATCTTCGAGCGGGGGAATCATAAACGAAAAGCATGCCCCGGCCCTCGGGAAGACGTTCTCGATCCGAAAGACCGGCGGTCCTCTCCTCCTGCGTCATGGCCACCTCGCACTTGAACTCCACGGGGTCCATGCCGTCCGGCATTGCCGTGACCTTGATATCCTGGCCCGTTATCCATATCTCTTTGGAAGCATCAACGGACCTCTCATCCTCCATGTTCCCGAGCAGCACCGTTCCTGCGGCAGCCAATCCTATGATGAGAATGATCCCTTTATGATTCTGAAAGGACACGGTGATCCCTTCCCTATCGATTTGAGATCATAAATAACCACCGACCTTCCTATTCTTCGTGATATTCCGCTTCCAACGCCAACTCCCTCCCAGGACTTACCCTGGTCATGGATCGTCTCGCCACGATCACCGCCATGACCATAAGGACCACCAGGAAAAGAAACACAAACACCCATAGTATGAAGGATACCAACCTTCCGGTGTCGATCCCGCCTCCGGAGCCGGTATCCTTGACGATGACGGTGCAGTATGCCTCGTCCGAGTTGCCCCCGTCATCGGTCACCCTCAGAGTGATGTTGTACTCCCCCTCATCAAGGAATATCTGAAGGTCCATCCCCGGAAATGATTCCTGGGTCTCCTGGATGATCCAGTGATAATGAAGAGGTCCGTAATTATCCATGCTTCCCCCTCCGTTGAGGAACAGAGGTTCTCCGATGAAAAGCACCACATAGGTCTTGTTTATGACGGCTGCCGGAGGGGTCACATCCCTGACGGTTACCATCCGTGACACGTTCGAGCTGAGCCCCATTCCGTCGAAAACGGTCAGTATCACCGCATATTCGCCCGGATCCACGAAAGTTATCAGGAAGTCATCCATCGAACTGTAAGATGAAGGGGGGATGTTCTCGATATAGATCCCTCCGGCAGGCGAGCTCCGGTATTCCCTCTCCCTCGTCATATCGAGAATCAGGAAATGCACTCGAACCACCGCGATGTTGTCCGAGGACCCGTTGAAGTCCAGGAAATACTCGGTATCCTCATCAACGATGTCAGGAAGCCGGATGACAGCCTCGGGCGGTGTGTTGTCGGTTATGTTGGCCTTCTTTCCTGCGTATCCGGGATTCCCCGCAGCGTCAAGAACCGTCAGGTTGACGACACAATCCCCCGCAATGGGGAAAAACACCTCGACCTCGATGCCCTGGTATTCCCTTGAATGAGACAGATCTCCCCTCTTGATCGTGACGTTCCATATGAACGTCGCATTCAGGGGGAATGTCGGATCATCGTCCGAGCAGAATATGCCTGTTAGGTTGATCGATGTTCCCTCTTTTATCTCTCCCGGGAGGTTGAAATCCACCACCGGTTCCAATATGTCCCTGACGGATATGTTGAAATATCTATACGATGAATGGCCGAGGAAATCGGCAACCGTAAGATTGCATGAGTAGAGTCCCGGTACGTCGAGGACCATCGATACATTTGGCCCGAACCTCTCGATTTTCTGCGGACCCAGGACGAAACGCCACGTGAAGTTCAGCCACCAATCCTCCTGAGAGCTCGGATTATCGTCGCTGCTCTCTCCAGCATCGAGGTAGAACTGCTCTCCGGAATCCACCACGATAGTATTGCGGTCGAATACTATCACGGGGGGTTTGGTATCGTTGACGATCACCGAGAAATCCCCCTCGTTGGAATTGTTGAAGGAATCGATGACCCTGACGTGAACGCTGTAGATCCCCGGATGATGGAATGTGTGCGTGAAAGTGGGAAGGTCGGTCGAGATGTTGAACCATCCCCCGTCGAACAGCGACCAGTTGTATCCCGAGATCACCCCGTTGTCAGAGGCGTTTAGAGTATACACGAAAGGCTCCTCCTCCAGAGCACTGGCGTCGGCTGCATTTATCGTCGGGGGAGTGGTATCGTTGACGAACACGATCGTGGAGGCCGTATCGCTGATACCGGAAGGATCCGTCACGGTCAAATGGATCGCGATCTGTGAGGCCGGGTCGGGGAAGAACCACTCGGTGGTCATCCCGTATCTGGTAACGTTGCTCCAGTTCCCCCCGGATATCACGGGCATGACCCAGGTATAATTTGCCGATGTGGAAAAATCGGGATGATTGCCCTCAGATTCCCCTCCGGAAAGGACCAGGGGCGTGTCCTCATCCACATACGTCTTCTTGTCGATCCTCGCCTTGACATAGGTGGCAAGTTTTGCGGATCCCCATTTGGTCTCGTTCTTGAAGATATCGTTCACGGCAGGGGTGAAATTCCCTCCGGCCCATTTGACAGCTGTTTTCGAGAGGGCTCCCGTATCGTCATCATTTATTCCGATGTTCAGGCCGATCGTCGAATTTGGAAGGGGCGAGGATATGTTCTCAAGACGGATCCTCATCTCGACCACGTAGTAATGCTCCTCCACAACGGCCCTTGATATTCCGTACCATGCTTCGTCAATGCCGAACTTCCTGCCAAGCGGATATCCGTTGGCTGCCGAGTAATCGTGGTGGTAGGAGTTATCCGCCAGAATGCAGACCGTAGTTCCGTCCTCCCAGCCGGGCCAGGGATCGCCTGCCCTCTGGTCGATATCCTTGTCATGGGCCCCGTCTATCAATATTTCCAGGCCGTCGTCCCTGTAGAACCATGAAGGATCGGCGGGATAGGTATCCACAACGATGTTATCGTCGGTAACGTTGGCGGCGATGTACAGAAACTCGTCGTCGTATTGGGCATAGAAGATCGCGGAAATATCCTCCTGATCTCCAAGCTCCTCGTCGAAGCCGTTAACGGGATCGGAATAGTTCTCGGCAAAGGACATTCCGTCCTGCCCGTCGAAGTACCATCCCGTCAGGTATGTTTTCCATTCGGCACTTCCCAGATTTCCGTCCAGCACTGGCGGGGATTCCGTGTACGGGATCTCGATATCTCTGGAGATCTGGGAAAGCGGCATCGGTTCATCCTCACCGGCCTCGCCGGAGGTCACGGTAAAAATCGGAACGATCAGCAGAACCGCCGCGAACCAAATCCATCTCATCCCTGGCATCTGAACACCGGTGTGGAAATCGGCTATCTTGGTATATATTATTCACCTATGATGAATGGTGAACGGCGTGGGATTAAGAGGCTGCGCCTGTTCATAATCCTGTTCCGGGATCGGATCTCCGTCCGCCTGCCTTGCACGTTTATTGGTGATTTGAACAGGATCACTTGGATTGGGGGGATTTCTTTGCAAGTTGCGTTTAAAACTTGTTTTAAGTGCAAGACCACATCCGCCACAACTCTAATATAAGCGATCCCGGCCAGACCTGTTCGGAACCCACGTCAATAACTACCTTTAAAGCGAATGCGATTTCGATCCATACCAAATTACGGAGAGATGTTAATATGAGAGGCAGCATCACGGTCCTTCTGACCGCCTGCATGATCCTTTCGGGTCTTTCGATACCTGATCATTCCGGCGGAACGGGACATCTGGACACGGTTGATATCTCCACAAGAGGAGATGACAACAATACCCTTTATGTTGGTCCGGGACAGGATTACACCACGATCCAGAGTGCCATCAACGCCGCTGATTGGTGGGATACCATCAGGATATTCAACGGGACCTATAACGAGAGGATAACCATTGACAAACCTCTTTGGATCGAGGGAAATTCAACAGAAGGGGTCATCATAAACGGAAACGGTCAGGGAGAAGTCATCGTCATCACCCATTACGGGGTCAATTTGAAGAGGGTGACCGTCGAAGGAGGGAGGATCGAGAAGGATGGAGACGTTTTCTTTGCCGTACGGGTGAATCACATGAATTCGACAGCATACATCGATGATATCGATTTCAGCGATATGGTGGTCAGGAACAGTATGGGGGGCATAGGCGTTTTCAAATCCGGGTCGCTTTACATGACCAACGTTCTGATGATCAACAATACACAAGGAGGGCTGATCGCATCGGAAACCAAAGCACGGGTCAATAATTGCAGGTCCACACTGAACGGTTTGGGATTCGTATTTCCGTCAAGCTCCGGAGTCAAACTTCTTGCCTCCAACGCCAGCTACAATGCCGGTGTCGGAGTGGCCATGGGCGATCATGTCATCAGCTCTTATAATAATGAGATCAGGGACTGCGAGATCATCGAAAACGGTGAAAACGGGATCAATATCCAGGGTTACGACATCGAGATAATCAACAATACGATCAGGGACAACGCCTGGGATTCCATCTACATATCCTTCAATTCCCATGATATCAGGATAATGAACAACCGCATGATCAACAATTCCCATTATTTCAACACCGAGAACATCGAACTGTGGAAGGACTCCACAGATATTTCGATAGTAGGAAACTGGATAGAGGGTAGCTCCAGATACGCGATCCATATGCATGATACGGGCGGATCACCTCCCGCATCTTACGGCAATCTGATCTACTACAACAATTTCATCGATAACGGAAGGGATGGCATCCAGGCATATGATGTGTCGGGGCAGAACCGTTGGAACAGCTCTGACCACGGCAATTACTGGTCGGATTGGACCTCCCCTGATACGGATTCGGATGGCATCGTGGACACACCGTACAGCACCGCAGGCAAAGGTAAGGATTACCTGCCGTCGACGAAACCGTTGGTATCTCCTCTTATCCTCAACAAGGATGCTCCGGATTCCGTTGTGAACTCCTCGATTTACTGGTATATACCCGAGGTGGTCGATCCGGATGACTATCCCTCGGACCTGATCTGGTCTCTCAGTACCAACGCTTCCTGGCTGGAAATTGATGATAAAAACCGCATCACTGGGAGGCCGAACGTAAGGACAGGAGTATATTTCGCCAATCTAACCATCTCTGACGGGAATAACATCGATTTCTACAATTTCACCGTAAATGTTCCTTTATTCAACAGCGAACCTGAAATCTTTCGCATATCGGGAAATACAATTGGCAAACAATACGGTGAAATCGACCAGCAATTCTTCGTTTACGATGCAAATTCCGACGACACCTCGTTCGAGTTCAACATCGGAAGAAAAATCCACATACCATGGGGTGGGGAATACAATGAAACCGAGGAACAATATGAAGGATACGAGGTCGTTGATCTGAAGGATCAGCTCCCCTACCACGATATGAAGAAGGATGTGAACTGGGGCTACGAGGTGGAATATTTCGAGATGAGGGAGTATTCGATCAAGTTCTGGATGGACCTATCAGATCAAAACATATGGCATACCGATAACGGATCGGTCAATTCGATCGATATCGACCTTGCCATCAAGGTATGGGATGATTACGGGGGTGTCAACGCTACAAAGGTGAAATGGACCCTCAAGGATGTGAACGATCCTCCTGTAATATCGGGCAAGGATTACCTGAAGGCGTATGTGAACAACACATACATAGCCAACTTCGATGCGGCTGATGTCGACTCGCCGGCCGTTAATCAATCATGGTCGGTCAATACGAACGCAACATTCCTAAGCATTAATACAACATCCGGCGTCCTCAGCGGAACGCCGACTGCCTCGGATACGGGATCCTTCCTGGTTAGCATCTACATAACCGACGGGGAAGGTGGTTCAGACTGGTTCAATTTCACCCTCACCGTGACAATCCCATCGGAAAACCAGGGATCGCTGGGGTTGTTGAAAATTGACGAGGACGGGGAGGACGGCTCCCTTTCCATCGAATCGATATTCTACGGCTTCCATCTCGGGGATCTGTCGGATATCTCGATGCAAGCCGACAATTTCACCTTCCGGGTCGATGAATTCGGAGCGGTGATCATAATACCCGAGGAAAACTGGGCAGGGAGGAGGCTGGTGACATTCACTGCCAGATACGGGGATATCTTCCTGAAAAGGACGCTTCTGATCTCCATCGACAACGTGAACGACCCGCCCGTAAATGCCGATATTGTTCTGCCGGATATGAAGTTCTACGAGGATGAGACGATAGTGGGATATGCCACCGTCTTCGATCCAGATCTCCCCTACGGAGAAGTACTCAGCATCGTCTGGACTGTTGATGGAATCGGAGAGGTGGGAACCGGTGCCAGGTTGAACATTAACATGTCCCTCCCACCCGGAACATATCAGCTGAGAGTGACCATAACGGATTCCTCAGGAGAGACCACCGAGGCGGTCAGGACCATCCAGATATTGAAATCCGTTGAGGGTTCCAAAACTCCGTCCTGGTGGATCGGGGCATTGGTTACGGCACTGGCGGTCATCTCGGTAATATTGCTCGTGTCGGGCGTTTTCATTTTGAACAATCGGAGGAAGGGCAGGGGATCCGGTGATATCGAACCCGAACCTGCTCCCACATCCACAGATCCGTCACCGCCGTCGTGTCCTCCGGGTCCGGTTCCGCCTGCTGGTGACCTTGTTTCGGGAGGGATAATTGATGATATCCCTCCTCGATCCTATCTTGAATACAATGATATCCCGATCGGGGGAGATATCGACGGGGTACAGGAAGGGATCGTACCATTGGCAGAAAACTCCGAGTCGATCCTCGAGGAGATCAGGACCGCTTCCCTCATGGGAAAGCGTCCTAGCGATTCCCTCCCGGAGGAGAAGGATATCATCGCCTTGGCCGAGGAACGATTCGAAGAAGGGACTATCAGCGAGGAGACGCTGTTGACGATAAAGGAGATATTACTTGAATGACCTATTCGTGAAGCGGATGGGAGGTTTCAAGAGGGGGGTTAATGCGCGGTGAGAGAGAGAAGGAAAACAGGACCCGGGATATGGTCCACAACTACGTTAAAACCCATCCCGGAGCATCCATGCCGGATATGATGCGGATCCTTCAGATACCGGAGGGTACACTCAGGTATCATCTGGACTACCTTGTGAGAAAGGAAAAGATCGATACCGCAATCCGGGGGTCCAGAAGATGTTATTTCCCAGCGGAACTCTCGGGATCGGGGACATTTCCGGGAGTCGATCCATCCACGCTCACCAGGGAGCAGATCCGAATAATAGATGTCGTGAAGAGAAATCCGGGAATATCCGGAAGCGGGATCTCGGAGCTGACGAATCTGGGAGCAAAGGATAGTGGGACCTATCGTTATGGATATCATGCGCTGAATAAGTTGTTCGGGTTTGAGTCTCTTGGGGAGCGAGAGTTTGAACATGCTCTGGGTATCGG
>JBLIRG010000065.1:0-16789 GCA_049472195.1 Thermoplasmatota archaeon | reverse complement strand
CTCGACCCGCCAGTGGAGATACATGTGATTGATCAGGAACAGCTCCGACCCGGGGATCTCCATGTATGTGTTGGTCTGATCGTTGTAGTAATCGTAAATGTAATACTCCGGCGATTGGATTTGAAGATCCCTGTAGATTAAATCCGGAATGACCGAATGCCTAGACCAGGTGGCGTAATCATCCTCGCGGATCATCACATCACCCCTGACCCGGGAGAGGGGGAGCGTGAACTCCAGATAATTCAGTACAGCGCCGTCCATGAACATTCTGAACAGGTCATTATCTATGTTGAAGAGGATCCCCGGGGGAACCATCGTTTCGAAGCGCATGTCGATTTTGGGTATTGAATCAAGAACGGACCTGTCCATGGGTTGATACGGATCGGTGAACAAAGCCAGCCTGATCCGGCTGTCCCCCTCGAGCATCGAGGAGATCTCCAGGGGAAATACCAATCTGTCCGTCTCGAACTCGTAAATCAATGGGTCAACCGTCTTCTCCTTCTTGTAGATCGGATACCGGTCGATGGAGAAGTAATTGAAACCCCTGCTCGTGTAATTGAAGAGTATTCGGTTAAGATCCTGCGGCCATTCCCTGATATCGATCCCGATCTCGTCCACGATCTCCATGAGCTTATCCCTGAAATTCTGAGGATCGTTTACCCTGATCGTCGTCACGGAATGTTCTCCGATGGTATCCTGGAACATGATCTCGACGCTTGATTCGCTCTGTTTCGATCCTCCTCCGTCTGACAATGGATATGAATCATATTGATGCTCCTGGAAACACCCGATCCTCTGCAACCTCTCGAATATGTCCAGATCTCCCTCGGTTATATTGGGCATGGATGGAAAGGGAATGATGTGGAATCCTTCGGTATCCTTATCGGCATATATGTTCACGGACAGGATCAGCCTCTCCACCTCGCCGTCCCACCCGATAACGGCGTTCTGCCCGGATTCGTAAACGTCTGCGGGCTTGACAGAGATGAATCCCCCGTCCCCGTTCACGTTCGGAACGGATGAAAACATCAGTATAGACAATAGGCACAACGGAAAAAAATACCCGGATTTGAAACGGAATGGCCTGATCCTCATATTTCTCCTTCCCGTTGAAACAATGGACTTATCCGGATATAAACCGATTGGTACGATCCTTTTTATAACATATTAAATGGGTTGATCTATGAAAAATTCACTTCTTCCTCGCGATCACGAGGATCGTCTGGGGTCTACCCCTTTTCGGAACGAGGAAGCCCAGAACATATCTGAACAGATAACAGATCAATCCGTATAGATTGAGCATCTGTCGTTTGAAGCTCGATCTGTTGTTGGTGATACATGAATTCCCGTATCCTGAAGAACCGTTCAACCCGGATATCTTCCGGCAGGAATCCCCCATCATTCCAAAAAGAACCTTGATCATCATCAGCTGAGGCATGATGGAATACCGGTGGATCTCAACGAGTTCGAATCCGGTCCTATCCAGAAGGTCCCTGATATTATTCTCGCCGAAGAAGAAGAGATGGTCAGGATACTGGAAATCAGGTATATACTTGAGATATTTCTCATCAATGTCGGCGGTATTTCCGGTTTCGAACATGAAATACCCCTTATCCCTGAGCCTGCTGTTCATCTTCCGAAATTCATCAATCGGTTCGAAGAAGTGACTCAGCACATCAAAGTGGCATATTATATCGAATTCTCTCTCATCGAAAAGGTAAGGATCAAGAGGTATTTCCTCGCAGGGGATCCCGAGCTTATCCCTTATGAAGGCCGCCTGGATCCTATTGAATTCGATGGAATAAGGTTCGAATCCTATCTTCCTTGCCTCATCGATAAAATATCCCGCACCCGCACCGATCTCGAGCATGGATCCCTTATCTATGTACTTGCGGATCAGGTGAAGGTTGTGTTTTGCGTACAACCTCTTTGTAAAGGAGCCCGAAATATGGTTCTCGGCGGATATATGAGCATGATCATGGCAGTAGAGATTGATGATCTCGGAAAGCTGCGGTCTGGGCGATATGTATATCAATCCGCATTCGGGACATCTCATACCGGTGTATCCATTATCCGCAATTGCGACGTCATGGCTCATCAAGCCGCAAAGGACGCAGCTGATCTCCTCCATCAGATCTCCTCCCCGTCATCGACGGAGAAGGGGTTTCGGACGAAACGGGAAAGAACGAATCCCGGCCTCCTTTTCTCCCTGCGGTGGTTCAACAATTTTCATCACTATCCCCGTCGGGAAGGATCCGAAAGACATATTCGGAATGAGCAGAATCCTTCCGATCCCGTATGATATTATTTTCTATTTTCCGGCGGATTTTTCCTTTAATATAATAAAAATTCCAGGCTTTCATTTATACCTCTTTCGCTGAAAATCTATGAAATCAGTAATTTTGATGATAATTGACCCGGTCATCCCTCGCTCCAGACGAAAGCCCTGAGGATCCACAGATCCACCTGATCCGTGGCCGGGGGGATCTCGTAGAACATGGAGATCAGGGGCGGAGGTGCATCGACAATGTACACTCCCGCCCCGATCTCCCACCCATTCAGATTCACCCCTGCCAGGATAAGGGGGAGCGATATGCTCATCCGTCCGGAAACACCGAGATTCAGGGTGGTCGGTATATTCGCACCCTCCGGTGCCATCTTGGACAGGGCCTGGGGTGTTTCGACCTCGAAGAAGAATGAGGCTTCAAGGTAACAGTCCGAGAGTATCTCGAGAGGGAACCGGGTGTAATCACCTGCCCCCCCGGGATTCATGAGATTTCCCAGAAAGATCTTCACGTTATCGTATACCCAATTGAGGAACCTGGCAACAGCGTCCCCTTCCGCCAGGAACGCTATCTCGATCCCCAAACCCGCAGACACACCGGCACCCGCTGCGATCTTGATGTCAATGAACAGCCTCACATCAAGGACCAGTTCTCCCACCGCCGATAAAGCCCTTTCCACGAACAGATCGACTGCCCTCTCGATGAAATGCGACAGGGTCTGAAATGTCAGACCGTGCAGGGAATATGCTTCATTCCAAGCTTCCTTCAGAGAGGATACCACGATACCAAGAAGAAGGGAGGTGAATGAGAACTGACCGGTGCGTCCGTTGGGACTGCCCGGAGATCCCTCGCACCATCTCCAAACCCCCCACCCGTCAGATTCCCGGGAATAGAAATCATCTTCGGTCTGTTCAAGTGCCACATCGTCGAGGATCCGCCCTGATGGATCCCTTAGTATTAACTCCAATCCGGAACTTCCGATCTCGATCGATTCTCCACCGGTATCGATCTCGAACCATTCGAATATGCCATTTCCACCGTCGAGATAAACGGATGACAGATGCCGATCATCCGCGGTTCTGATCTCGAGTATGTATCCTCCGATCACGAATCCCAGGGGATTGTAGATTTCGATCCCCGTCAAATTTGCATCGCTGAATCTCAATTCGTTGAGATGGGGTTTCAACTCGGCCGGCTTCATGTACCTGATCCTGAAGCCTCCGTCGAAAACCGCGGACATGCCGATCGGTGGAATGAACACCATGGGGGAGATCCCCAGGGAGGATCCCAGGGAGATCTCGCTCGATCTGTATACGTCGATATCGGGAAAGAGGACGGAGAACCTCAGTAACTCACCGCCCCGATCCAGCCTCCCCTCGATACTGAGAATATGGGGCCTCGCCTCCATGAACGGATCGATCTCGATCCTGATGGAGAGATCCCCGATCTCTATCCTGATGGTCCCATTATACCGAAGGGTGCCGTTATCTTCCCTCTGTATGTCCATCGATCCCTCGGTTCCGATCGAAGGGACCGCGAATCCGATCCAGAGAAGCTTTCCTGACCCGTTCATGAGAGCATTTACCTCTGAGATCAAATCCAGCGTCAATCCGCCGAACCTAAGCGAACCCTGGATCCTATCGATATCGAAGGCCCGCAGGATCTCCGATAGGGCTATGGATATACCGGTCTCGATCAGGTGTTTAACGATCCCTTTCAATCCCTCTCTGATCTTCTGGGAAAGCTCCATGGATATGTTCGTTAGCACCCGACTGATCTCTGTCAGGTCGATGTCCTCTCCGCTTGCCAGATCCACGAGTAAGGGCGGCAGCTCGGTTACCGATCCCATAGTCCCTCCCAGATATTCATCCGCAGCTTCGGTCAGGTTGCGGAGAACAAGCATGGCTGCCCTCTTTCCATTGTCAAGGATATCGTCGAGGATCGTTCTTACGGGTGAGTATGTAACTCCTTCAAGAGGCCATGAAGTGTCCAATTCCACATCTACAAATGCATCGATTGCAATTTCGGAAACACATTCACCGAGGGTATTGTAATTCTTCCCCTCTGCGCTGTAGCCGACCCGGTATGTACATTCGAATGAAACGGACATGAAGGACCTATAGGATGAATTATCCGATTTCATAGCGGTATTGTACTCCCCTCCGGAGAAGCTTCTCTTCACGATGGACCTCTCCGTCCTGTTTATCGAAGAACTCACCTGGAAGGATCCGATATCCACATTGCTTTTTTCCTGCCATGGATGAGGAGTCAGCAGATCGGACCCGGGAGGTGAAGCCATGAAGGTGACACCCCCCGACATCCCGTAAGGCCTCATCAAATCCCGCGATATGCAGGAGTAAGTGCTGTTCACCACATCGAGGAGATACCGGGCAGCGTCAACAGCCGGAAGATCCCAGATACCATCGAATATCGATCCATTTCCCCGGGTCGTCGATCCCATTAATGCACGAGGAAATACACCGAGGTTGCCCGATTCCATCGAGCATTCGCGGTCCTTTATCAGATCGTATGAATCATGAAGTTTCAGCTCGATCAGGTGATCGAGATCATCTCCTTCCGATGTCCCGATATTTTCCGACAATCCCTTTTCCACCAGGATGTCACGGTTTACAATCACCCATTCAATATCCAGGACGCCCTCGGGAGGGAAAACGGCCCTGTCACCGGTGATGAATCCGGAACCCAGTGATTCCCAGCTTGCGACCTCGGCGGAACAGCTATAAAGGAAAGCACTTCTGATATCAGATCCTGCAGAGCGGATCTTCAGATCCCTTTCGGTCCAGATATCATATGTATCGTTCAACCAAACGGCGATGAGCTCTCCCAAACCATTGCTGAAATCGGATAATCGATCGAAATAATCTCCTGATATCAAACATTCCCGAAGGCTTCCGACAAGCGGGTCCATGAACCTCTCCAGGGCTTCCACATTCAGGGCCAGATATTCAGTGATGGGATGGATCCCGTCCGTCAAGGAGGGGGGATCGGACTCGTTCCATCCCACGTAGATGATGTCCCAGAGCTCCCCGTTCGCTCCATCCGAAAGACGGGAGATCGTTTTATCCAGGGCATTCCTCAATTCGATGTTTCCCTGCCTTGCCAGATCCTCATACCGGAGGTCAAGATCGCTGTCATCAGTCCCCAAAAGTGATAGGAGGCTTTTTCTGAAGTCCTCATGGTGGTCTAGGAGGACCGGTTGAAATCCGGGCTCGATCTCCTGCATTTCAAATGATGCTTTCAGCCGATAAACCTCACAGCGGTGGGCGAAATATTCATCGGCCGGATCCGAGTATTCATCGGCCGAGTGTCTGTTTCCCTCTCCATCGACATAGAATATCCTATCGGGAGAGTCCTGGGTCAAATAGACGTCAAACGTCCTCTCAACGACCCCGAGATCGATGAGCGGGTAACTCATGATCTCCTCCCCGTTGTATTCGACACTCTCGATCCTTCGATTCATCAGGCTTATTCCGCCCGAAGTATCGAAACCACCCGTATCCAGAATGTTGGTGAACATATCCCATGCGGACATCTCCGCGTCCTCAATGATATCTATGCCTATCTCCTCCAGGCTTTCGTCCACGAGATCCGCCGACAATCTGTAGATCTCGATAATCCCGCCCAGCTTGGCAAGATTCGAGTTGAATGTGCCGGTATATACCAGAAACTTCGATACAAGCCTGTCCGCGATCGATAGTATCAGGGGCCTTACGATCATCTCAAGAGACGGGGGATTTCCCTCGCTTCCGAATCCCGCTGATAGAGGTATCAATCCAGCCGGATCGTAAGGGTCTTTCGTTTGACGAAAAAGAGTGCCAAGGGGTACGGTTGAACCTCCGGCCCCGGGAAAGTTCATAATACCGGTTGAGATGCCATCAAGAAACTCCGGGTCATCTGATCTAAGGTGTGCCTGGACAAGAAGGCAAACCGCCAGATCAGCAACCGTTTCTATCTCCGACTCGGTTATCAGGGGAGGGGAATAACCCGTTTCCCCGTTTGAGATCTTTCTGCCGTATCCCATCAGGGATTTTTGCTGGACCAGGGAAGTGAGAAGGTAAGAGAATAGCCTGTCGAACTCCCCTGACTCCGCTGCGTCCTGAAGCCTCGTCTGCCGGCTTCTAAGAAATTCCGAGAGGGTCGGCTTCCGGAATTCCAACCGGAGGTCTATCTCATTTCTGTATCCGCCATCCGAGGATTCCGACCTGAGCTCAATATCCATGAATATGGAAACAGACAGGATCTCGCACCTATCCCCGATCTCTATCAGCCCGGTAACATTGTCATATTCGGGATCCGAGGAAGGAGCGACCCCTTCCACACCGACATAATTAGGAATTACATCTATGGATGTCCCCTCGACGAAAAAAAGAGCTCCCTCGCCGGATCCGTTCATATGATCCGCCCTTTTCTGAAGGGTATCCGGTATTCTTCTCACGAGTTCCGGATACAATCTGCCTTCGATGGATACATCAGATAGATTCAATATCGATTCTCTCTCGATCTCGGAAAAGATCAGATCGATCTCGCCGGATATATTTGATCTGATCGAGGCTTCCAGATCCCTGAACCGATGACTCATCCGACCGATCATCATCGATTCCATCTCCATCCTCCGCCTTTCGGAATCCAGGAATCCGGCGTACACTGCGAATGCCGTGGATGATATCATCAAGAGAACTGCCAGGTAGGCGAAGGCTTCCTTTCCTTTATCGTCGTCTATACCGGATATCACCGGATCACCGCCAGAGCGTCCGGGCTTATTCTATGGATCGGAAGAGCAATCTCCAGGACAATTCCGTACAATTCTGTTTTCCATGATGCGTGATCCGCCTCTATTGGTGGGATCTTGAAATCTGATACGTAGATGAGGATGGATATCGGAAGCCGATCGGGAGTCGTGAAGATGACGGATTCCACAACCTTATCGATCCCTTGGGCGTCTGCCGAGTAATTGTACGAACCTGGGGATATGATGATCTGAAGAAAATCGATATCATGACGTTCGATGAACATCTTGATCAATATGGAATTTTCACCGCCATCCTTGTATTCAAGAAGACCGGACCCCACCGATCCCGCCTGAATCGTCCGTATCCGGAGTATCTCGGAATCATCTGATGATGGCGAATGACCGAATGTCACAGTGGAGAGAACGAGCCCGGCTGCAACGATCAGGAGAAAAATTGAAACGGGTGTTTCCATGCCTCGGGTACATTCCATCGATCCCTTCATGCCCCAACCTCCTTGAATGTAACGATCATGACACATGGCACCAATCCGTCCCCTGTTTCAACTGATACCATCAAAGAATGACGGATCACGTCATCCGTAAGGATCCCATACTCACTATCGATCGGGAAGCCGTCCATGAAGTGAATGCTGTGTGAAAAGGTCGGGGATTCGATTGTGATGTTCACGTATCCGTCAACTGGGAGGATTGGGGATTCTGCCGATCCGTTCAGGATCCCCGTAATGGATTCATATTCGATCAGACCGTTACGATCTTGATCGTATCCTCTCCATGAGATGACGGCTTCAAGGTCGGAGGCATTCGGACTTGGATAATTTCTATCCTCCCGCTCAAGCTCGGATCCGATAACGGATAGCGCTGCAAAAACGAGTCCTACCGCTACAGCAAAAGCCATCATATCGCCGGCGGGCGATATGGACGCATCGTCTCCGACTCTCATCGATTGGAGATCGGCGGAAATGATTCTAAAATATTATCCGCCAAATATCAATGTTGATAGAACCATCAGAATTATAGGCAGAGCTTGTGCAGGATCTGATCATAGGTCTGTCCAAGCTGGTTCAGTTTCTCGGAATGAAGCCTGCAGTTGGTTCTACCAACCATGATCCCTTCGAGATCGGCCTCTTTATCGACCGCATATACCCTGCTCGTCCCGGGGCAGTGATAGAGATCCAAACCGCTCGTGATCAGATGCTTGATCGCACCGGGTATCTCCCCGCAGGCTTCCTTTGATATGTCCAGCGACATACCGTCATCGACCTCCTGCAGTTTTGATAAAACCTCAAGATCTTCCATCTCGAAACTGATCAGATTGCATTTGGAACAGATGTGAATCGGGGTAGCTCCCCAAACCCAAACCGGCATCATCTTTCCACAAAGGGGGCAGTCCAGATCCGGCGCGCTGATAGCCCGGTCCATGCAATCGTTGGAGGTCATGTCGTTCACCTTCGGAATCTATCATTATCTCTATTAGAATAATACCTTGATCGCATACATGTTAGGAAAGATTCGGACCACTCCTCCAAATCATGTATATATATTCATAGATGGCTATTGGTTCGTGGACAACCAGAATGATATGTATTTCGAACATCCCCTGATCAAAAGCCAGAGCATCAATCGCCGGGAATATCAGGTCAAGATTGCAACCAAAGCTCTCACGAAGCCCACACTCATCGTTCTTCCCACCGGGCTGGGAAAAACCGTCGTGGCCCTTATAACGATCGCCGAGAGGCTCCGTTACAATGGAGGCCCGATCCTGATGCTCGCCCCTACAAAACCCCTTGTGGAACAGCACAGGTCCTTCATGGATTCACATCTCATGGACCGGGAAATAACCATGTTAACGGGGGAGATCCCTCCGGATAGGAGAGGGGAGATGTACGGAAGGGGTGATATGATCGTTTCCACCCCCCAGGTCGTCAAGAACGATTTGATCTCGGGAGATCTTGATATCTCCGGATTCAAAACACTGATCTTCGACGAAGCCCATCGATCAGTGGGGGATTACCCTTATACTTTCATCGCCGAGAGGTTCTACGATTCAAACCCCGAAGGGCTCGTAATGGGACTGACCGCATCCCCCGGACATGATGTGTCGAGGATCTACAGCGTGTGCCAGAACCTGGGAATCGAGAACATTGAGATAAGGGTGGATTCCGATCCCGACGTGAAACCCTACATCCAGGATCTCGATGTCAAGTGGGTGAAGGTGGAAGTCTCGAAAGGCATCAAGACCGTCAGCAGCATTCTGGAGAGGATGTACCTCGAGAGGATCAAGAAACTGCAGAGGATGGGGGTGGTAAGAGGCGGGAGAATGACATCGGTCAAGGAGCTTCTCGGGGCAGCCGGAAGGATCCAGGAATATATCAAGAACAGGTCCGAAGGCGGGGGTGCCTACTATCAGGCCATGTCCATCCAGGCTCAGGCGATGAAGATTTCCCATGCCCTCGAACTGGCAGAAACACAGGGAGCGGATGCTCTTTACGCATATCTTGACCGGCTGCTGAAGGAGAGCGGTGAATCAAAGAGCAGCAAGGCTACAAGGAAGGTGGTTTCGGATCCGCTGTTCACAATGGCCATGAACAAGACCCATTCCCTTCTGGGAGAGGACCATCCGAAGGTTGAAGCGGTGGAGAGGTTCGTAAAACAGAAACTGCGGGAAGATCCCGAATCGAGAATAATTGTATTCACTCATTTCAGGGATACGGCTACGGCCGTTCATGACAGGCTTTCGACCCTGGAACCCATCGGGGTAAAGGCCGTCAGGTTCGTGGGACAGGCCAGGAGAGGGGAAGATCAGGGACTGAACCAGAAACAGCAGAAGGGGCTTCTGCAGGATTTCAGGGACGGCAGATTCAACGTCCTGATTGCGACGTCGGTCGCGGAGGAGGGGCTCGACATACCCGGAGCCGACCTGGTAATATTCTACGAGCCCATCCCTTCCGAGATCAGGACGATACAGAGGAGGGGGAGGACAGGACGTCATTCCGCGGGGTCGGTCATCGTCCTAATGTCCAAGGAGACAAGGGACGTGGCCTATTCCTGGTCCGCCAAGGACAAGGAGATGAGAATGGAAAGACAGCTCATGGCCCTTCGAAGGATGATAGAGAAAAAACCCCTGAACCAGGTAAGAAGAAAATCCCTGCCAGAACAGGGGGAAAGAACCCCCACGCTGGACTCATTTGATGAGATCAAAACCGAAGAGGGCGGGATCGAAGTTGTGGTAGATCAGAGGGAGATGCCCTCGACTGTGGTCGAGGAGCTCATCCGGATCGGTCTGAAGGTCAGACCGGAACCCATCTCCGAGGGGGATTACGTGATTTCCGACCGTGTACTCGTCGAGAGAAAAACCGCCCGGGACTTTGCCGACTCTCTCATCGACGGCAGACTGTTCGACCAGATCGGAAGGATGAGGGAAAGGTACGAAAGACCGATACTTGTGATAGAGGGTGACGATCCGTTTGCGGGCAGGAACATATCCCGGGAAGCTCTTTACGGTGCATTCGCCTCGATTACGGCGGATTTCAATGTTCCCGTGATGTTCACAAGGGATCCGGCTGATACGGCCGTGTTCATCAATTCACTGGCATCAAGAGAAAAGAAGAAGGGGAAAGCACCGAGATCCACAAGGATGAGAAAGGGCGGCGATCTGAGATCCATCCAGGTCGGGATCCTGTCGTCAATACCTGGAATATCGGCAACACTGGCCGACCGGCTCATCGATCATTTCTCCTCGGTTCACGGGGTGTTCACAGCCGGGACAGATGATCTTTCGAAGGTGGAGGGCATCGGAAAGGTCAAGGCCAGGGAGATCAGGAATGTGATCACGGGGGAGACGGCAAAGGATCAATGAATGATCGGTTTCCCCATTTATCCGGATAGTTTAAAAGAGGATTTCAATATGAAATTCTATAGTGATTATTTCGACCGATCACGATGTTTAGGGGGATCATTCGGTTTCATCAAAATCCAGGGAAAGAGAATTCACGCAGTATCTCAGACCCGTGGGCTCGGGACCGTCGTCAAACACATGCCCCAGGTGGCCGCCGCATCGGGGGCATCTGATCTCGGTCCTGCGCATGAAATAGGACAGGTCCTCCTTTTCCTCCAGACCGTCCTCGGGCAGTATGTCGAAAAAGCTGGGCCAGCCCGACCCGGAGTCGTACTTCACATCGGAACTGAAGAGCTTGAGACCGCATCCCGCGCATTTGTAAACACCCTTCCGCTTCTGATTTACGTAATCGCCGCTGAAAGGAGGCTCCGTCTCTCCCAGTCTCAGAATCCGGAATTGTTCATCCTTCAATTTCTTCTTCCATTCGGAATCTGACATCTTTATCCTTTCAGCCATTTCCATCACCGTTCATCCCACGGTTCGGATGATGATATAATTTACCCATAAATGCTCATTTTCCCGGCCGAGCTCAAAGTACTATTAATAATATGTAAATCGATCTGTAAATCGACATGCCCGGGAGAAAAAAAAAACAGCATCAACCGTCTATGTACAGAAAACTCGTCAGGCAACTGAAATCAGGAACCCCCGTTCAAAAAATCATCGATTCATCCCGCGGGCTTGAGGACCCGTACTACCGGTCTCTTTTCCTGTTCAAATTGTCATCGGATCGGAGAATACCGCTTGAGAGAGCGCTTGAGTTGGCCTTCGATTCACTGGAAACATCCGACCTTGAAGGGAGGGAATGGAGGAGGGGGGAGCTCCTCACCGAAATATCCCATATATTAAAGGGATGGAGGGAAGACGGTGACGAGGAGAAAAAACGAATTCTATGGGAGGGTATTGTACACCGTTTGAAATCCTTCGAGAACGGGGAGGTCATATCAAACTCCGTGGCCGAGATATCCAAGCATATACCCGGAATATACGAACCCTCTCTGCTTGAGATCTCCTTGAAAGATGTGGATGGCAGTTTGAAAGGGCCCAAATCGGTGATAAGGAACTGGATCGGCAGGGATTCCCAGGATCAAAGTAAATACCCCGATCCCGAAGGGAATTTCGGGGATCCGATAACCAGATCCAGGCTCCTTGGTTACGCATCACTCCAGGCGCGAAAAGCGGGAAATGATGCTGCTGCCGCCGGTTTCATCGAGGGGGCTTTGAAAGCCTTGAGTGATGTAAAAAAAGAAGAACGATCCGATATTCTCAGGTATCTGGTGGAATGCTCACCATTCCCAGAAGGATTTGAGAAGATAAATGATATCCTGACCGATATCAAGACACCCGAGATCTTATCAGCAACTTATTCCAGCATGGGGGTCCGAAGCCATCGTGAGGGGGATATGGGCACAGCCCGTGAATATCTCGAAATGGCCGAGAGATCTGCGGGTAAAATTGAAGATGATCCGGTCAGGAGACGGACGTACAGAGACCTGTCCGAAGCAGTTGAGAAGCTGGGGGACGGGGACTGGGCCGCAGAACTGAAAAAATCAGCAGCAGCCGGCGAAACCGATCATGAATCAGGCAGGATCGACGGTTGGATTGACGAGAAAGATGAAACCGTAAAGGGCGACAGGGAGCGTCCAGAGGAGGTGATACCGATGGAAAGAAAGGCCGAAAAGGGAAGAGCGGTAATCGGACTCTACGATACTTACGAGGGCAGCATTAAATCCATACATCATCGAATGATAGCCAGAGCTGCTCCCCTGTGCTGGGCATTCGATTTCGATCTGGCGCTCATCGGTTTTCCCACAAACAACCTGGACAAGCTCATCGAGGGGACCATTAAGGAAACGAACGTGGGAAAAGGGGGTGAATTCCTCCGACAGCTTGTGGACAGCGTAAGGATCCAGCTTGTAGAGGGAACCTGGAAGGACCCGCCGAAGGATTGGAAAACGCTTGGACTTCCGGTTGCGACCACTTCACATCCCGATCATCAAAAAGCGGTCGGGATGGAGCAGGCGGTGAGAACCGCCTCCGTGAAACACCCTCTCAAGCGGGTTTGTCTGATCATGGGATTGGGCAAAAGAGGCCTGCCCAATTCCATGCTGAGATCGGCACATTACCACCTGGAACTGACGGGGGTCAACGTACCTCTCGAAACATCAACTGCTTTGGGGGTAATATCGGAAAGGTTGAGGTGCGTTCTGGATTCCGGTTGAGCTATCTGAAACAATTATTAACATTGCGGGCCCATTACCATGGTGATGCAGGTTATGAGGTGCTGGATTGCCGTCGTCATCTCATTTACGATGATATTCTCGACCATTTCTTCGGTTCAAAAGGACGGCCTATCCCATGTAAGTGGGAAATTTTATACCGACATCATCAGATCATCTTCTTCCACTTCCGATCCGATATCTGTCAACGATGATCTTTCCCTTTCATTACTTGCGGCAGAAGAGGGATGGGGTGGCAACGGATCGAAAAGCAGTCCGTACGTTATCTCCGATCTGACAATCGACGGCAGAAGCGGCGGTTACGGATTGTTCGTTGGGAACGTTACAAACCACCTCAGGATAGATAATCTGTTCATCTACAACTCCACATACAGGTCCTTTCCTTACCAGCCGGGATCCGGGATCATGATATATCGATCAGGCAACGTCACTGTTCTGAACAGCACGATTGTAAAATGCAGCAGCGGCATCTCCCTGGTCAATTCAAGGAATATTTCGATCCGGAGCGGTACCTGCCGAAACTGTACGGACGGGATCCGAATTATGGGCTCGGTTTCGATTTCCGTGATTGGATGCGAATTGAAGGATAATTCAGGCCATGGCGCTTATGTTGAGAATTCAGCGGGATGCCGGCTTCGTGACAATTCGGCATCCAATAACGATCTGGGCATCTACCTGAAGGGATGCCGGAACAACAGAATCGAGAACAACACGTGCGAAAGGAACGATGATCACGGGATCCGTCTGGACGGATCGAATGCCAATGTCATAGCGGACAATATATGCCCGCTGAACGATGACGGGATACATCTGAACATTGGTTCATCCGGGAATGAGGTTAATGCCAACATCATAGAATACTCCGTGGAATATGGAATATATATCGAGAACTCCCATGGAAACGCTTTTTTCGGAAATGAAATGGTAAACTGTTCTTTCATGATCCTCGGAGATAAATTGACCTATGTTTCCCATATCATCCCGTCAAACAATACCGTGAACACTCATCCGGTCCGGTACCTGGTCAACTTGGACATGACCGGAGACCCGGGACCTGCCGGCAGCGGACAGATAATCATGGGAAACATAACGGGGGCTGACGTCTCGAACGCGAATATCGGGAACGTCAGCTGCGGTATAACAATCGGGTACTCGACGGGGATCACCATCAGGAACTCGAGGATACGGAACATAATCTACTACGGCATCAATATTGATAGTTCAACGAATATTGAAATAACCGGCTGCACGCTTGAGAATAATCTGTTCGCCGTCTACATGGTGAACAGCATCGATTGCAGAATATTGGGCAGCAACGTCACGGAATCCGGAACGGCCGCCCGGATCGAGGGTTCTCAAGGGATCGCGATTGGATTCAATTCGATCCATCAGAACTCCCAGGGCATTGTGTTGGACGAAGGTACGGTAGATTCGATCGTGGCGGGGAATTTCATATTCCTTCATGAATGGTCCGGAATTTCCATTTTGGGAGGTTGCCGGAACATATCCGTCACTGATAACGAACTTCATTACCTGGAACCCGGGGTCGAGATTATCGGATCGAATGATAATCTCATCAATGGGAATGATTTCAACTACACCAACATTGGAATGGATGTTCAATATTCCACAGGTAACATTCTGATAGGAAATTTCCTTATGAACTGCGGGGAAAAATGCATCGTCCTCGGCGGAAGCGGAAACAGCGTCATATCAAATGAACTTGGAACGGATATGGGAACCTGTATCGATCTGGAGGGAAGCAATAACCTGATCGTGAACAACATCGCAGGTTCGAAAAACGGAAAGGGATTCGTTGTCCTGGGAGATCGGAATATCATCCGGAACAACGATATTTCCACACCGTTCAACGACGGGATATGGCTGTACTATACCAAGGGTAACGTCCTCGATTCGAATATCCTTGATAAATGCTCCATCGGGATCACGGGGGATCTGATCCATTACATGGAGAACCGCATCGCACCGAATAATACCGTGAACGGGGATCCTGTCTGCCTTCTCGTGAACGAGAACACGTTCCCATACGAACAGCTCCGGGAGGCGGGTGAGATCATTGCCGTGAACATAAACGGACTCATGATCTCCGATCTCGATTCAGATGAGTCCACATCGTTCATGATATTCAAGTCCTGTTCAGGCATCAGGATCAACTCATCGAAGATCGGGTCACGAACCGGTATTCGCATGGAGGACAGCTCGAACATGATATTGGAGGACTGCAGTTTCAACCGGGGAGCCATCGATATCCTTCTTCGTGGGACCAGGGATGTGACCATCAGAAATTGCTTCTTCGAGTCATCTCATAGATCCATATCGATCGGATATTCGGATAGAACATACATATCCTGGAACGATTTCACATCGGTCGATGCGGGAATCGGGATATCGAACTCAGGGTCCATTCAAATTACAAACAACACCCTTGAATGCATCGAGACGGGCATATCCATTATGGGAGAATCCGGCTACATAAACGCATCTGACAACATAATCCTCTCCGAATCCGGATCGGGACTGGTTATTCCCGAGGGGGTCATACTGTGCAACTTCACGCATAACACATTTTGCGACGGAACGACCGCCAGCAACGAGGGGGCGGCCAACAGGTTCTTCGAGAATTGCTGGGACATCGCCGAACCTGTTGATGAGAACGGGGACGGGGTGAACGATATCGCCCTCGTCATACCCGGAAACAGAGCCTCGGATCCGAGACCGCTGCTCCATATGCCCAGGACCACGCTGCCTCCACCGTTCCTATATATTTCCAATAAGTCCTGGCCGGAATCCATACTATCCTGGGAGCCGCCGGCAGTCACGAGACACAGGGATGAATTCAATTTGAAGTTGTTCGAGATAAGGGATGACGGATCCGAGATGTGGATATCAACGGTCCCGGGGGAAACGGGAATGATAGGTTTCGATACCAGAGACGAGGGGGTCCGACATTCATTCTCGGCGGAGTACGAGATCGATTACGGAAAGAGCGGTCGAAGCAACCAGCTCACGGTAAGAACGGATTGGAATCCTCCTACGATCGTTAAGATATTCCCAAGTGATGGAATTCATATCAACAGGGATCATGTGACGGTAAAATGGGATCATAACGACTCCGTATCAAGTGTCGATCAAGTTCTGATCAACCACCGATTCTACGAGGAATTTCCAGAAATTCCACTCCCTGAACCGGATCTATGGCTTGACATCGACAAGGAAAAATCCCATGAATTCAGAGGGTTGAAGGACGGTTATCATTTCGTAACGGTCCGGGCACATGATATAAGTGGACATTTTGCTGATGAAACGTTCCATTTTATCGTGGATACGACCCCTCCCGGTCTTGAGATAACATCTCCTTCAAACGGATCCCGCCATCCAAGAAACTACCTCAATGTGAATATCTTTTTGAATGATCGGTTAAGCATAAACTATTCGGAATCCCTCTACCTCGATGGAAGCCTTATCATTCATGAAAAATTCCAGTTTCAGCATGAGTTTTACGGCCGAATATACAACATGACGGATGGACTCCATACTATCCGAATCGAGATAACGGATACGGCCGGAAACACAGCCG
>JBLIRG010000064.1:0-17066 GCA_049472195.1 Thermoplasmatota archaeon | reverse complement strand
CCATGTTCTTTTCAGCTTCATCCGTACTCATCGGCTTGAGTTCGAAGGTGTCCATGGAGCCGGTTGATCCATCCAGATCCAATCCTTCCCCAATTCCCTCCATCTGCGCCGATACGAAGAATCCCTCCTCCGGGCAGTAGAGGAACACCATCCCGGGAAGGCCTGAAATTAGGGACTCCTCATCGTCATCGTAATAATCGTCATCGTAATATTCGTCATCTGAGTACTCATCATCGTAGTATTCGTCATCGGAATATTCATCGTCGTAATACTCTTCTTCGAGGTATTCGTCATCGGAGTACTCATCGTCATAATACTCTTCTTCGTAGTATTCATCGTCGTAATAATCGTCATCATCCCCGTATCCGAACTGGATCACGTAGGCTTCGCTGGAGGACCCGTCAGCGAGCTTCACTGTCTCCGTCCCGGTGCAGGATACGGGAATGCTCAGAGGGAGCTCGGACACCGCGATGATCCCGTTCTTGACCTCATCGATATCAGTATCAAGCTCCTCGAGTATGATGGGGAAGACGATGTTATCTTCGAGCAATTCCATCATAAACTCCTCGGGGATCCCCTCGGCATCCACGGTCCCCTCATATGTTCCCGATACCGTCACGGTCGATTCCGCCATCCATTCCTCACCCTCCTCGACGGGGAAGTTGAAGATATCCATGGGGGGATCGAAATCCATTTTTAACGTTAGCTTGATGTCAGCGGATCCCGAAAGGTCGTAATCCGTGTAATCGACTGTCATGATCTCCTCATAGGTCGTTTCATCATAGTCATATTCAATCTCCGGGAAGTTCACTACCTTAAGGTCAACGTTCCCCTTGAGAGACGCTGCCAGATCGAGGTCTTCAAGCTTGAGCCCATCCGTTGTGAAATGGGCGGTGCCGTCGACCATCATGGAGACGTCCAGGTCAAGGTCTACGGATATCTCCATGCTTTCCATGGGAGGTTCGTAGTCCCAGTTGTCTGAATCGTAACTGTACTCCCCTTCCTTGGGCATGTCCGTCGTTATCTTCGCGTTCCCGTCGATGTCCAATCCACCCCCCGTCGAGATATCCATCGTATACCTGGTATCGGATGCCTCGGAGATCTTGAACACCATATAATAACCGGCCTTCCCTTCGATGTCATGATCAATGGAACCGTTCTCCTCCTCGATCTCCTCAAAACCGTCGATCAATGAAGATATCATCTCCCCCAGGTCCGTCTCATAACCCATGGACCATCCGTCACCTTTCTTCCATTCGGGGGCATCCGCCTGGCCTTCGCCGTTCACGGAGAAGGAAAGATAACCTATCAGAAGCATGGCTCCTAAAAGCATCGGAAACATAGTTCTTACACTCATGTACCCACTTCCTTTGGAAGAATGATGTACATTTATGGTTGTTAATCAACTTTATGGATGGAATGTCGATATTTCCGTATACACATTCTTATTCGGAGGCATTTCTTTTGCTGCGGATCATCTATCTCGAAGGCGGTCCCAGGTTATTCTTTCATTATCATGAATTTTCCATCTTGGAGGCAGATGACAAAAAGGAAGGTTGATCTCTGATTTTGCCGGATCCTTGATCTGTGTTTCAAATCCAATCCCAGACACATTTATCAGTTCTACAACTCAAATACCAAGATCTCTCAATCTCGTGGATATCTCTTCTTCAAGTAGATACTCGCTTCCTCAATGGACATTCCATATGTCTCCATCAATCCCTCAATGATAGTCCTCTCATAGGATCCCGAGGGATCGCAGAGATTCTTGAATTTCACATCGTGAGTTATCGTTTTGACGGGGATCCCGTCCACTTCACCTAAAAGGATCTCCCTGTTGTACCATTCCCTCCCCTCCTGATCCCGGATCTGCTCGTATTGATCTTGTGTTATCCTCCAGATCCTCCCCAGGGTCCATTTATCATCCACGTCATCGGGATCGATGAAGGCCACCCCTCCCTTCCCCCAATTATCGGTTCCCGTCACTCCATCGGGAAGTCCGAAATAGAGCCGGTATTTGATCTTGAATGGGCGATCTTCCGGAGGTAAATTATCGTTTGTACACCCGGAATTCGATCTCGTCCCGTACTCGGGCTTCCCGCCTTTGATGTAACAGAGGAATCTCTGTCTGTTCAGATTCGATCCGTAGCCGAGATACCACATGAGATCCTCTTCCATTTCCATAATAATGAGAAAATATTTAAATAAATACCGAAAACTCAGAAATAACGAGGAATTTCAATGAGATCAACGACGATCAGAAACATCTGCATGATCACGATGACCGCGCTTCTAATCTCCCTGATCCCCTCGATCTCCGAGGGGCAGGAAGGGGATGTGATGCAGAGGATCCGCGGGACGGTGATCGAATACAAAGGAACAAGAGCTACAGGCGAACCGGTTCCCGGGGCAGAGGTCTATATCGAACAGGAACCCAACGAGGAACCCATGGCCTTCACCAACCAGACCAAGACCAATTCGGAGGGATATTTCGAGATCTGGCAGAAGGCGGGGGATTACAGAATAACGGTGAAAGCCTCAGGATTCAAGAAATACACGAAGGTCATCGAAGTGATCGAGGGGAAGGAACTCCCCCTTAACATTGAACTGAAACCGGGAGAAGACGTATATGATGTTCAACAGGATCCCGCGGGAGTGACAAGGAATATGAAACCTGGGGAATCCGCCATCCTTCGGATGCAGGTACAGAACACCGGAAGCACAATCGATTCCTACAATGTTTCCATAAAGGGAGACAAACTCTCCTGGATGAGCATGGGATCCACGAGATCATCGTCCGTAGGAGGTCCCTACTCGCAGTCCGTCTCCAATCTCGAGGACAACGGGATCGCGGATATCGATATAAACATCACAATACCCGATGATACTGATCCGGGGAACTACACCTTCACCATAACGACAAGGTCCTACTGGGACCCCCAGGCATCCGTTGAGACTCCATTGACCATAAAGATCGAATCCGTCGAGGAGGAAGCCGAAGATGATGATGCCAGCCTGCCCTTTCTGGGTCTGGCCTCTCTTATCGGTATAATGATCCTGGGCGGGATCTTCAAGAGGAAACGGGATCTCTGAGGCAGCTTCATCGATATTGCCACGATATGGTAAGAGAACATATATTGACAGGGAAGATGGAGTAGATCATGATAGAGTCCCTAGTGATCTCTATATGTGAATATTTATTTTAAAATGGATTTATTGCTTAAAATAATATTAATACCATCAAACGGATAATCGGACGATGAGGAAGAGATCGGATATGAGGAAGAGATCCATCGGGGATGCTGTCGCTCCCCCTCCGGGGTCCTGGAAGAACCTCAAGGTCTACCCATCGGGGATCGATAAGAAGAAGATAACAAGGACCATGATGAAGAGGATGATCGTCATCATCGTCCTGATCTTCGCGATGATGATCATAATACCCCTGCTCATGTTCTGGCCCGATATCAGCGGGATCTTCAAATCCGAGCCCGTCGAAATGGACACTCTCCTGATGATATCATTTCCCATGGGCCTTATGATCCTGATCATGATCCCGGCGACGTTTCTTGGACTTTACCTGGGCATGAAAAAACTGTACGATGCGATCCCCCACAACCGGGTGGAGGTCACCGATGAGAAAATGAGCGTGAAGATCAAGGTATCCAACCAGGTGGCGCCCAGATATATCGAGATCCCCCTTTCAAACATAAAGGATGTGATCATCCCCGACAGGAGCTACTTCGAGATCAGGAGGAACGAGACGAGGTTCTACCACCGGTACGGCGGACACAAGTTCAAACCGAGGATCGGCGACTATTACAACAGCTTCTCGGACATCGAGAACCTCCTGATAATCAAACTGAGAAAGGCCGTGTTCGTTCCCTACTACGATTACGTGTGGACCGGAGGGGAGGTTATGAAAAAGGGAAAGAAGGTGGACGAACTGGTCATCGGGATGGACAGAAGAAAACATGATCTTTTCAGAAGGGATGTCATTGAAAGGAGCATGATCCCGGAAGAGGGGGAGAGATATTGGTGATCTCTCAGGATGTCGGCAGGGGGAACGAGATCCCCGTGGGATCCGGCACGAAGGAGATCTTTCTGTTCATCATGAAGATGCTTTCCCTCATGCTCTCCTTCGTCTTTGGTTTCACGTTCCTTTTTCTGGGTTTGATGATGATATCCTCGATCGCGGAAGGGGACCCGGAAGGGATGGAGTCATCGCTTTGGGTCCTCGTGGCGATCATCCTGACGGTTTTCATAATGGGCATCATAATCCTGATCCCTGTCGCTGTAGCAGGATTGTCTGTATCGAAGGCCGTTAAGTCGGGAAACAGGTCGTACCTGACGAAGAACAGGATTATAGTCAATCATCAGCACTGGACCATGACGCCCGTGATCAATAATACCATTCCGATCCTGTCGATCTCACACGTGAGGAAGGCGGACGAGGCATACTGGAAGGAGAGATGGAGGAATACCAAGCTGTCATGGAAGATCATGAGGCTTCATCCCATGCCGCCAAACGGCGGCCTCCATCCCATGTTCTCGACGAGGGAGAACCTTCTGATCCTCTTCCTGAAGGAACCCGTAAGGATCAACAACATGACCCTGGGAGCGGATGCTCCTCGAATGGGCAATGACATCAGAGAATACTGGGTCAAGGAGGTCATAATCGACGTGGATCCGGAATTCCAGGATCTCCTGATCAAGGAGATCAAATCGAGGAAGCAGAGAATAAGACCGGATCATTCATTCGATTCATACACTTCTAAATAATCCGCCAGTAAGGTTTTTCTATTTGGAACATGCTCGATCAATGAATGGCTGAATTCAATGGTTTGAAGGGTGTGGGGATTCTATTCGTCATAATTGGAGGCGTGATAGTATTCTTGGGTATGTCACGGGATGCCTACCTTTCCGGTTTAACTGGATTGTACATTCATACACCCATCTACTTCATAGGAGGTTTTTTCCTGCAGGGCATCGGACTTGCATTCTTCTTCATCGGAAAGCATTTGGAATCATTAGAAACCTCAATAAAAAATAATACGTTTGTCAGAAGAGAACCATCATATTATGATAATTCAATAGAATCGACCGATCGGGATCGCGATACGGATAGGACCAAATATCCGGTATGCCCGAACTGTAAACGAATACTCGAATTCTCATACATTCCGAAGACCTGTCCCTTTTGTGATCATAGCATTCCGGAAAATGTAAAATTTGTCAAATTCCAAGCAGTTGAGAATCGGAGAGAGAGGGGGGTGGAGAATGATATCACAGTCATATACATGACACAGTGTCAGCGATGTGGAACCAACAACAGATTCAGGAAGAAATTGAACCGGATCAATTGCAGATCCTGTAACGAATCCATGGAGATCCAATACGATATCAATGATAATCCTTATTTGGCTAGCAGTTAATTGATATCACTCACCCGCTGAAAGCCTTGAACCTCCACACACCGCTCTCGTGCGAGATCACGAAGATCAGGGGATCCTCCCACAGGGGGCTCTCGTCCTCTGTCTTGGTCTCGTGACCGAGGAAGAGGTAGTCATCGTCGTTGTAATCCCATCCAAGGTCCTTCAGATCCTGGATCATTCCCGGGAACTCATCCTCCACATCAACGTGATCGAGGATCCTCGGTTCATATGTTTCCAGATACTGCTCCATGGTGAAGTCCGCGAAGTCCTCATCGACGACATACTCGTTGTCGGCGTAGTTCTCCTGAAGGAAGCTCTTCGTGTACGGACCTTCGGCCTCGAGGGTGTACACGGTATCCGCCATGAATGACAGGAATTCATCCATGTCGTTGTCGAAGTATGTCTGAACGATCACCAAGGAGAACTCCATGGCGCTCTCCTCGTCGAACGTCTGATCATCGTCGCTGGTCGATGATGATGTGCATCCGCATACAATCAGAATTAACGATAATACCGCTACCGAAATGATCTCTCCCTTCATTGATTTACACCTCTGATCCTCTGCTTCCATGAACCGGGTCATAATACATAAAATATTATCTGGATGGAATCATCGATCACACGGAAACATCTTGATCAGATCTCGATCTCAGCAACAGTCTCCGGATTCTGCTTCCTCCTTCTTGCGGTCATGATGATTCCCGCCGCAGCCACGATCATAAACAGCAACACGGAAACACTGCAAAATGTTGAGATGGACATCAGATTTTTCTCGATATCATATCTGAGATCATTTCTGGTTTCGAATTCCACGAGGATGATCGTCGAATTGGTCTCACTTCCGGTCCTCGCGGTGGCCATGATGTTCACTTCCTGTGTACCCTCCTTGCCGCCGGTCTGCTTCAGATCGACATCAACTTTTCTGTACTCGCCCGGTTCCAGGTATAGATGGTTATCCAGTATCCTGCATTGGATATTCGAAGGCATATCAATCACCTGAAGATCGATGACGGCATGATCATTCCCGTAGTTGGCAACCGTGACATTCAAATGCTTCCATTCGTCGAAGGTGACACTCCGTGTGGAAATATCGGTGGATGCGGAATAGCCGATCACTTTACAGTAAGGAAGAATTTCTACGGTGACATCCGCCAATTTCGACCATTTCGATTCACCGCCGTCATATTTCCACTCGGCCATGATCTCGACATTCTCCGTACCTGCATAAGCTCTCTCATCGGTGTCATAGAACTCCATCTCAATCGATCTGTTCAACCATGCCTGACCCGGGGGAACGACTATGTGATACCAGCTGATGATCGAACCAAAGGAGGTGACCGATTCCCATGTGAACAGATCCAGGGTGAGGTTGTTGTCCACCGCATTTCCGGGTTTTTCTATGGTGATGTTTCCGTAAATATAATGGTACATCGGCGCATTCTCGTGAACCTCCATCTCAAGGTAATAATCGTCCAGGACCAACCGGATGATCGGATCGCCCGGATTCAATGAAGGTGCGGCCTCGGCCTCACAAATATAAAACGTGATGTTTGACAATATCAAAAGCAAAATGAAGATGATCGGATATATTCTGAAATACCTCTTCGATGAGGCGATCTCTTCCATATTTTCCAAATATTTCTACTGATAGTTAAAATAATCCTATCTCTCCCTTTTTCCTAACTTTCCGATCCTTCCCCTGTATTATCCGACCTGGAACATCTATACTTCATACCGGGGGGAATGTCTCGTCCAGGGAATCGTTCACGATCTCGATCCCGAAGATCTTGTCGTCGTCCCATTCCTCGCAGGTGCGCTGAAGGGTTCACAGGTTATTTCCGGAATAGGATGACTACAATATCAACGCACCCTATCTGCCGGTCATCAAAATGATTCCCCGTAAACCCTCAAACTAGTTTTCACCGACGATTCCTTTTATCATGGGTAATATTTGAAATGGATCTCATTCCCGGATCCTGTGGTCGGGATCACTCCTGCTGAATGGATTCTCCACCGTTCTCTTCTCGTTTTTATGGGCATCTGTGCCGCTTCGGGGGATGCCTTTCTTACCCCGCCGATCCTTCTTCTGATCCAGATCCCTCATGCGGGCCTCCAGGTCCTCCTTGATCGTCTTCTTGTATATGTACAGGTTGTACAGATAGAACAGCACAAAAAAAACGATCGACAATATCAGGGAGATCCCGAGGAAACTGTCCAGGATTGCGTTGAAATCGGATGATCCGCCCGAGCCCCTGTTCTCCTGAGCGGTGGGATCGCTTCCGTTCAGGGAAAAAGATCCTTCGTCAACGATCGACGAGCTGTCATTCCCCACCGGGGGATCCGGAGATCCGTCATTCGCATCATCGAGGGGATCCCCGCCCGGGATCGGATCGCCCCGATCGTCGAAAATGCGGTATGAATATTCGACCACCACGCTTTCCTGCTGATCATCGAATGCCGAATCGTTGAAGAACGCCTGGAATCTCATGTAATACGTATAATCCCTGATCTCCGAGATCACCGACAGGAAAACGGTTTTCCCGGGTTCGATGCCGATCTCCTTGACGGAAAACTCCATATCATCCTCCAACAGGACGAAAATCTGAAGCGAGACACCGCAGTAAACGTGGGTATTCTCCGCTTCCACCTCGAGGCGGAAGTTGAGAGGGATCTCCCCGATCATGATATCCATCATATGATCATGACTGTCGGCAGCATCCAGCGAAACTGATCTCGACTGCCCGAGGGGCTGCAGTAAAACACAACAGATCAGTGCGGAAAGAACCAATATGATATTGAGGGGGGGTGGTGATCTCCGGATGCTCATTTATCGTCCTCGAAAAAACAGCCGGTGATCATTATTTAAGGATGTCTTCGAGGGAATCAAAATCCAAAATAATCGGGATCGAAACGGGATGCTGCCCCATTTTATAATCATTATACGAATCTATAAATATGCATAATGATCATACAATTCCGATAATGATGTCCGAGACCACGACCATAAGGATCAGGGCGGATACGCGGGATCAACTCAAACAGCTGGGAAATCTGGGTGATGATTACGATACCGTGATAGAACGTCTGATCAGGGAGCACAACAGGGAGAACCTGGTGAATTACAGCAGAAAGATAGTGGAAGATAGAAGAGGAGATTTCGTTGACATCGAAGACCTTTAAGGTCATGATCCTCCCTGAACTTCTAAGGGATCTTCCGCCGGATCGAGAGGATGAGATCAAGAAATCCATCAAGGACCTGGCCGATCCCTATCCGGGCCAGGGAAAAGGTGATAAGAAGATAATAAGGGGATCTGCCGATTCCGCTTACAGGCTCAGGATCGGCAGTTACAGGATATTTTACAGGATCGAAAAATCAGAGATGAGAGTATATGTATTCGATCTCCTAACTGCAGAACAGGCTCATAAGAAATACGGCAGACTGTGATTTCATATTGTTCATCGATGTTTGAATATCAAATTTGGAAAAATATCTATAATAAATCCGTATTGTTCAATATGGATTGGTGGGTGATATGAAGTCCGTGGCTGTAGCATATCTCCTATGGCTGATCGGAGGATTCGGGGTTCTGGGTTTGCATAGATTCTATCTTAGAAAGTACGGCACAGGATTCCTTTGGATGTTTACAGGCGGGGTTTTCGGGATCGGAGCCTCATCTGATCTATTCACCCTTTACGGTCAGGTAAAGAGATATAACCGAGAGTTCGAAGGAACAGAGGATATGCCCCGAAAGGAGAAGACCGCCTCGGATAATCGGATTATCGATGGGATCAGACACGACCGCTTGAATAGAATACCCTTCCCGACGGATGCCATTGCGGGTTTGTGCCTGTCGGCGGTATTAATCGTTCTGATAATCACGGTCGCTGTGATCAAATGGGTCATTTGACCTACCGGAATTTTTTCAATATCTTCCGTTTCATGATCCGGTACTCTTCATCTGATATCAGCTCCTCGTCGTGCATCTCCTTGAGATCCCTCAGCTTCCGCTTCATCAACCTATTCCTGCGGCGGCGCCTTTCCTCCTCAAGTTCGATGGATTCCTCGTCATCCTCTTCGATAACCATTCGGTCAGGATATTCCTCCACCTGGTTGGGGGGAAGAATATCTTTTTCCAGAACCGCTTCGTTATCATCAAGCTTCCTCTCTATCTCATCATTTTCCCTTTTCCATCGTAATATGGCATAGATCGAATAGGATATCAACAGAAAGAGTATTCCCGTAAGAATAAGTATTATGGCAACCGCCCTATCCCTGATCATATCTATAAATTGGTCCTCATCCACATCAGATACTGTATCGGGGGGAGCGGATGTGATGTTTTGATCGGATCCCGGATCAGAATTATGAACGGGTTGTTCCACATCATATGAATAGGATATGTCCGCATCCATCCAATAGTTATCGTTATACCAATACATTCGGTAAGAACCATATGCGGGTACCTCAAAGGTTCCGAATGATCTGTAGGTGCTGTACACCCTCTCATACGATTGTGATTCATCGGTTATATAGAAAGTTACCTTGTCTCCGGGATCGTCGGTATACCATGAATATTCCACACTGTATCCCGAATGCAGCGTCCCCAGATTGACGGATTTTCCACTTCCTGCGGGAACCACCAATGATCCGCTCTTTGCATCGGATTCCAAGGGCATCAGGGATAACACGATGGACAGAAGAATGATCATGCATACTGTAAAACCAATTCTTTTCATATCGATCCCCCGATTGAATACACATCTATTGAAACGTGAAGTTTACACATATGTCAACGCGACATTCATTAATAATAACTACCTCGGGGCGGAATAATATCATTTCCGCTGAATGCGGATCTTTCTCAATTTATCGGCCGATCATGGAAAAAAAACAAACCCCGGCCCGGGAGACCGGGGCATTCAGATCACTATCCCTTCTATGCGGTATATTCACTCAATGAAACGTTGTCTATGCAGCCGTTGGCAGTTGCCCCGGTCGTGAACCATCCCACGATCTTGGATAGGGCGATGCAGGAGATATCATCGAATCCCGAAACCCCCGATATCGAACATGACTGGGCGGTGTTCCCGTTCATATCCGTCATAAGCGCCTTCACGACACCGGTATCAACATCATATTCAATAACGAGGTGATACCAGGTATTGAGGGACCAGGTGGAGATCGGATAGGCTACATCCGTCCTCCATACCCCGTTTGCATCCATCACCTGGAGGCCGGAACCGAATCCGAAGCCTCCGTTTCCGAAGGTGAATTCGATCATCTGATCCGGATTGCCGGGTCCCGTCATGGAGGGACCGTAGAGGCCGAAGGAGAAATCCCCCGCCCATGATAACGAATACAGCTTGAAATCCAGCTCGAACGTAAAGGATCCGAAGTTGTAATCCACTCCCACGCAGGAGTAAGTGCTGGTTTTGTCAACCATCGAAGCGAAATATGTTCCCGTGTACGAATCCCAGAAATATTTCGCCGGTGCGTTGGTGACCCAGGAGGGATCGGTGGAGAAATCGCTGGAATAGAGAAGGCTCCAGCCGTCCCCTTCCTTTTCCGGGGGATTGATGGCCCTTATCAGGCCGATCCCTTCCAGATCCTCATATCCGATCCGTCCGGTTACCATTATGCTGATATCGTCGCCCACGTCAAGATCATCGATGAGCTCCTCCCTGTCGAACTTGACCATAAGGTCATCACTGCCGTCCCCGTCATGATCCGAGATCCGGTGGAATTTGCCGAGCGCATCCAAACTGACGGCATCTCCCCCGATCCTTACAATTGATATCGATCCCCTGACGATGTCCTCGGCATCGTAATCCCCGGGCACCGATATCCAGCATGTGACGAATTTTCCGCCGCTCTTGAGATTGATCACGTCGGGATCGAAATCCACGACCGCCTCGACGGGATCGCCGAATATCGATCCGGTCTCTTTGGTCTTCGCGGCAGCAGTCCCCGTACCTAAGAGCGACAGCATCAATGCAGTTCCGAGCAGAACAAAGATTACTTTTACATCCATTTTTCAAATGCACCCCCTGACTTGTGTAAAATAATTCTTTCCCTGGAGATTATTTAAAATTTTCACGGTGATTATCATTTTCACAGAATTTGATAATGAGGGGATCGATTTTATATATGAAATCAAAACGGAGGCATTAGGGGTGGCACGATTTACAAATTCGTACTACTAAAGGTTTTAATAGATCCGTGACATATCAGTGACACGAATTTTAAAATAATATTACTGGAGATGCAAAATGGGTTGTTTTCTAGTTCCCGGAGGCGAGGCGATCATTACCTCGATCCTCCAGAAAGCGCTTGGCAAGGAAAGATCCGAGAAACTGAAACTGAAATGGCTGAACATCATGCTGTGGGGTGGCGTCATCGTACTGGCCGTGGAACATGTTTGGCATGGAGAGGTTGTTCCCTGGTTTCCATTTCTGACAGCCATGGAGAACTCTGCGGATATCGCACCCATTCTCCATGAGATGGCTCTTGTCGGCGGGGCCATGAGCCTTGTTATCACTTCGACATGGGCAGTCATCGTCGTTGTATACCACCTGATGTCCAGAAAGAATGTTGAGAAGGAACAGGCTGGAGCTTGAACGGGAAGGTGAAAGAACATGTGGTTCATAACATTCCTGACAGCCGCCGTGATCTCCACTCTCGTATGGTATGCAAGCGACAGGGCAAGAAACACCTACGGGATCGGTATTCTCAACCTGATCCTATGGGGGACCACCATCCTTGTCTTCGTCGATCATGTGGTTGGATATCTATCGGAAGGCGGAGAGTTCTTCGAGGTCTCCACGGATGCTTTCCTCCTGTCCGTAGTACTTCTGTCAACGGCGTTTCTTGTCTGGGAGGGCATCCTTTTCATCAAGGATCCCAAAGGCCTTCTGGGGAAAGCGAGAGATCGAACCTGAAAAGTATGACAGATCATACAGCGTGGAAAAACGGGCAATCAAAGAGATCTGATTGATTTATCGGTGAATGCGGCAGATCACTCTTCGTCCACCAACCTATCCCTCAATCTCCTGTATGTCGCTTCATCGATCTCCCCGCGCAGAAGATCGGATGCAAGGACCCTCAGGATCTCTTTTCGGATGTCATCGGGATAGGACCTTCGATATCTGACGGATCTCCCGTCCCTTCTGATCCTCACCAATCCAAGGTCCTTCAATTTCCCGATGTTGTAGGAGATCACGAAGCGGTTCATTCTCAAAGCTCTTGCTAGGTCCCTCTGGGATAGGTCGTTCATCTCCTCCACGGCTTCAAGGATCCTTCTCTGGATCGGGCTCAAGTGTCCTATGACATCCTCTTCCGATCCTCCGGACCCCCGTATCGAGGATCCTCCCGGATAGTAGCATCTTCTGCCCCTGTGGATGATCGAATGTATTCTCTTCTGCTTCTCAAGGATCTTGATATGGTACCTCAGCGCCCCCTCCTTGAGCCGGATCCCTTTCATAAGCTCCTGGCGGGAGATCCCGGGTCTTGAGGATATCCTCCCCAATATGATGGACCGCGTCCTGCTGCTCCTCTCCCTCCGTTCATCAGGCATCTGGTCTCTCCTTCCGGCCGATCAGACAGGGGATCAATACTCGTCCCCGACATGAGTGCTCATGATCTCCCGGTAGGTTTCATGGGAGATGTCGTCGCGCTCATACCGATCCCGAAGAAGTCTCTGAAACTCCCCGTCCTCGAGGAGGCCCTCTTCCTGAACCCTGTCGTTAACAACATCGTCCCAATACCTAGATAACCTTTCTCCCCCTCCTCCGATCCTCTGCCTTATTACGAATGTGAGGATTACGAGGATCATTACGACGATGAGCACCGCCACCGCCAGAATTGCCAATTTATCGCCGTTATCGACGTCTTCAACCGTACCGATCGAATCCCACCTGTCGGGATCATCCGGGAACGCGTCGGAATTATCTCCGACCCCGTCCCCGTCGGAGTCTATCCATTCAAGGGGATCGTTCGGGAAGGAATCCGAATTATCACCAACTCCATCACCATCGGAGTCTATCCATTCAAGGGGATCGTTCGGGAAACCGTCGGAATTGTCACCCACACCGTCCCCGTCGCTATCGATCCACTCATGGGGATCGAATGGAAATTCATCTATCCCGTCGTGGTAGCCGTCGAGATCAGAATCTATCCAAGCCTTGGGATCGTCGGGGAACATGTCCGAATTATCGCCTACACCGTCACCGTCACGATCGGCCCATTCGGAAGGATCATTCGGGAAGGCATCGGAATTGTCTCCGATCCCGTCACCGTCTGTATCAATCCACTCCAATGGATCCCCGGGGAACATATCGGAATTATCACCGATCCCGTCGCCATCCGTATCCCGCCATTCATTGGGATCGAGGGGAAAAGCATCCGAATTATCACCGACGCCGTCCAGATCCGAATCCATCCATTCGAGGGGATCATAAGGGAACGCATCCAATGACAATCCCGTCGTTGAATCATCCTGATCCATGCCCGGATTCCACTCATCCGGATATCCGTCACCGTCAGTATCCAACGATGCAGCGGGATCGAACGGAAAATCATCGAATATGTTGACCACCCCGTCGCCGTCCCAATCCGGATTCTGACCGGACACATTGGTCAGATCCACAAATCCCATGGCAAGGTTGTTCTGGGGTCTGTAATCATTGTCATCATTTGTCGAGACGTTCACGAATATTCTGTGGATCCCCTTATCCATACCGGTCACGTTCCAGTCCGCCCCGATCAGGGATGCACCGTGGCCGGGGGCAGTAATATCGAATGTTTTTATCACTGAACTCTCGTCAATGGAATCCAGATAGAGGGTTACCTCCGCATCCCTGTCCCCCATGTTCCGATTGTGTACCAGTGTCTGTACCATCACGATGTCCGTATCATCTTCACCCTCGGAGAAGTATATCTCCTCTGTTGAAACCCACAGATCATAGTAATCGGCAACATCCACGAGATCGGGATAGTCGAGGGGGTAGTCCTGCCAGTCGAACTGCTCGGGTACGTCCGTCCCCTCCTCCAGGATCTGTCTCCATTTCTCATCCGTCAATCTGTCCGACATCGGATGTTTGAACTCGTAATAGGAGAAAATCGGACCGACGGATGCCCTCAGCGATCCATTCTCGGAATTGGCGGTATCGTTCCATATGACCAGGATCATGTCGAAATTTCCAACGGCTTCCTCGAGAACTTTTCCTATCTCGCCGTCCGCGGGATCGCGATTTGCATCAGTGTGTACATCCGCAATCAACCTGGAATCCCCCGCATCGTCCGGGATATCTTTCAGGATCTTCTCGAGCTCCCATCCGAACCTCTTTATGGACTCGTATTCCGAGGAATTCAGCGGAATGTTGTTCAGCTCCCTCTCGGAGAAATCCTGAAGCCTGCCCAAAAGATCGGAGAAAGCATCCAGATTCTCGGCGGTATCGTTGGATATCATCCCGAATTCCTCCAGGTTCTCCTTGGTGGAGTTCGTCAGGTCCCTCAACCTGGAATAGAGATCGGGTATCGGTTCCACGTAACCGATGATCTCGCTGATACCGCAGGTGGGTGTATATGATTGCTTAGCGTAGAGTATCGTATCATGCCTAAGCTCGGTCCACGAGCCCAGGTTGGTGTTCAGCTTCTCCGCCAGATACCCGCGGTTTCTCATGTAGGATGGATATCTCGATTCGGTGAAGTCCTCGTTGAGGGAATCGAGGGCGTACAGCCAGCCCCAGTAAAGGTTGCTCTCCCAGGTGGTCTTGTTGATGTTTGAGAACTCGGCCTTCAGCTTTCCGTACTGATGATCGTACCTGTCATACTCAACGTCCCCGTCCCTTATCAGGTAATCCTCCGCCATGTCGCTGCCAAGTATCGCCATAGCCTCAAGTCCGCGGGGAAATCCCTTACCGTCTCCCCATCCTACGATCTCGGACATCGTGAAGGGGGTTCCCGTTCCCTCGTATTCCAGAACGCTGGGGAATACAAGGTTCTGGAACATGTAAGAATCCGGAACGAGCCTCTGCCCCATCAGCTTGAGCCCCATTGTGGCGTTCACGATATCTTCCAGATCAGCCCTGACATATGCGGAACAGATCCTGGGCTTTCTGAGCTCATTCACCTTGTCCATGTACAGCCGGATCTTGGTTTTATCGAGCAGTCCGGAATATGTACTTCCCGGGGCTCCGAAGACATGTGACGTCAGTACCTTGTAATCGATCGGGGTGAGATCGTCGGACTTTCCGACAAAGAAGGAAGTTACCTGATAGATCCCGTTCCATGTATCGGCTGTCCGGGACTGCATTGCATCTGCCAGCATTACGGCCTGAACCGTTTCCATGGCGGATTTGGTCCTGAAAGCCATCCTCCCGTACCACATCATCGCCTTGAAGTATCTCGCCAGCTGTTCCGACCGGGTGTAATGGCCTCTTGCAGTGTACTGGGAATAATCCTCCACGTAATTCAGCATCCAGTGGACATCGCTCTTATCGAATATGGGGCTCGCATCGAATCCTTCATTGGCCTCGATCAGTTCCAGCTCGGCAAGGACGTCCTCCTTCACGGCTGCGGGTATGCTTACGTTGGGAGCCAGTATAGACAGGGGAACATAGAGGTATGCCAGGTTCTTCAGGCATGCCTTCTTCAGAGATATCGTCTCCGTAATGGTATAGCTCACCGGTCCGTAGACGGAATCCGCTTCGTAGGTATGGATCATGTCCATCGTATTGGGGGATACCGATTTGTACTGAATCTCCGTGGCATTGATCAGCTTCAGGGTCATGTTCGTAAGGGCATTGATGAAATGATCCTCCTCGATATTCTTCAGGAGTTCGTCGAAGAAGATGTGGTATACATGAAGCATGGCATCAGTCGTCACGTACGGGGCGAATCCGTATTCCTTCAGATTCTTGTACAAGTTCACCAGATCGTAGTTCCCATTTCCACCTGATATTCCGGTCTTCCCCAGGTTCACGAATCCGTGATTCCTGAGGTATTCCTCCTGGGACTCGTTGATCGGATAATAATACAGTATCTGTTGAAGGGATTCAACATCCGAGAGATCGATTGGGAAATCATACTGGCTCGCATTGATGACATACTCGGGATCCCGAAACTCGATTCCCGACCGGGTCCTTTCGGGAACCGCGGAGGCCGTCTCGATGCCGTCATCCGTTCCGCTCCGAACAGGCTGAAACGTTACGATCATGAGCATTGCGGTCAATAATATGGTCAACAATATGGACGGAAGCTTGTAATCCTTCATGGAAGTCCTCCCTTAATTAACTGAAGAACAACTGATTACACCTTTTTCAGGTATCTCACGGATGGTCTCACATGTCTGGCTCCCTCATCATATAAAAGATGATGCCGCGGATCTGCCCACATTTTCATTCACTTCAATTGATCGGGTGAAATCAAGAGGGCGTATGCAGAGGACCGTCCGAATATTATCAAACATCAGATCCATCACTTTCGGAATCCTTCAATAAAATAAAACAAGGTACGATGACAGGCATAGAACCTTGAACCCATAACCCCACCCACCCCAGAGGTCATGTGTTTCATCCTGTCCACCAATATAAACGGAACAGATCGACTGGATGCTTTGAATTTTCTATATGATT
>JBLIRG010000063.1:0-17316 GCA_049472195.1 Thermoplasmatota archaeon | reverse complement strand
TATTGACATCTCTGACGCCGCTCAGAGGGTGAGCCGGAGGCTCAGGAAGCTGGCACTCTATATGACGCTGCAAGGAGGGGATATCCGTGCGGAAAGAGCCGGGGTAGCGGGGGAATTCGCTCACGAGCTGTCGTCCATAGCAGAATTGACCGAGGAGCAGGTGGGCAGGATATATCAGGATATCGAGAGCAAGATCAGAACGACACGATACCTCCACATGCCTCCCCAGATATTCAACCGGAAATGATGTGCAGGCAGAACGCCGCAAACCGCCGCTCTTTCAGGGATTTGATGTCAATGTACGAGCATATTCTTGATTTGTACAAAAAATGTGAGGAATCGGGTCTCGAAGATCCGCTTCACGAGATGCTTGCCATCCTTGATCATATGTCGAAGGGCATTCTCAGGCAGATCGAACCCGATCCATCGGAATGGGATCTGGATGATATAATCAGGAGGAGAAAGAGCGGAATTCCCATCGATTATATATTCGGAAGGACCTATTTCATGGGTTACGAATTCTTCTGCAATCCGGAAACCCTCATACCGACTCCCGAGACATCCGAACTTGTTCGAATGGTTATCGATGAGGTTGATGATGATCCCGATCCGGACCGGAGCTACAGGATCATCGACATGGGGACGGGATGCGGGAACATCGCGATCTCGATGGGTTTGAATATCGATAACGCCGTGATATTTGCCAGCGATCTATCCGCCGGTGCAGTTGAGGTAGCCAGGAGGAATGTTGAGAAACATGATCTTTCGGACAGGATTGAAACCTGTGCGGGTGATCTTTTTCAACCCTTCCTCGGGAATGAAGGCAATATCGGCTCCTTCGATTTCGTGGTCTGCAATCCCCCTTATCTTCCCACGGAATCGATCAAGAAACTTCCCAGCGAGATAAGGGATCATGAACCGCATCTGGCTCTGGATGCGGGTCCATTCGGGATAGATTTCTTCATCAGGCTGTTCGACGAATCAGCCGAATTCCTGAAACCAGGCGGCAAGCTTGTTTTCGAGATCGGAGAAGGACAGGGACGTTTTGTCCGCAGGCTTCTCAAGAAAAATGGAAGATATTCGGAACCCCGGGTCAGGACATATAATGATTCCGAGAGGTTCTTCATAGCTGCAAAATTGTAATATATAACGATTATCGATACAAAACAAATTCAATATTTGATCATTGGGAAGTGAGACGGGAAGGTGAATGGCCATGGGATCGGGTAAACCCGGAAAATTCAAGAGCAGGAAGAAGATCGGATACTATTTCCGGAGATTTGTCAAGAAAGTCTCCAGGCTCCTCGGATTAACGGAGACGTACGAGGATAGACTGAATGAAATGAAGTCCAGGGGATTGAAGATCGGAAAGGACGTTGTCATGTCCCCGGGTGCGCTTCTTGACAAGAACTACCCGTACCTTATCAGCATCGGGGACAACTCGGTCATATGCACCGGAGTCCGACTTCTCGCCCATGATGCAACGATACTCGAATTCACGGGCGGATACATGCGGGTGGGAAGGATTGACATCAAGGAGAACTGCATCATCGGGATCAATTCGATCATTCTTCCGGGCGTCACAATCGGTCCTAACGTCCTCGTCGCATCGGGATCGGTTGTGAACAAGGACATCCCGCCCAACACCTGCGTTGCGGGAAATCCCGCAAGGTACTACAGTAAATTCGATGCGGTCATGCAGACATACAAGGATGAGATTGCCAAAAGCGATACCTTCAAGGCCGTGGATATATACATGAACGAGGACGAGAAGAGGGTTGACCGGAAGATGAAGATAATCGAACAGTCGAAAACGGGAAACGTATGGATAAAGGGAAGGGAAAGCAGGAATCCCAAGAAGATCAGGGAATTCGTCTACGGTCCCATGTCATTCGAACCTTGATACTTTGGAACTGGTGAGCAGATGCTGGATTTTCTGAGAATGCATTTTTTCAGGGCGACCTACCTTCTGAACGGAAGAAGGAACATGCTCCGGATATATGACAAGTTCAAAAAGAGCCAGTATTTATCAGAGTCGGAACTGCAGGAAATCCGGAGAAAGAAAATGAAGAGTCTGATCTCCTACTCCTATGAGAACGTGAGATACTACAGGGATCACTTCAGGAAGATCGGGATCCATCCTTCCGATCTGAAATTTCCCGATGATATCGATAAACTCCCTGTAATGAAGAAGGAGGATATTCAGAATATGAGGGATCTCCTCAGCAGCAGTCAGCTGAAAAGCATGAAATACATCCAGAACAACACCTCCGGTTCCACGGGAATACCCTTGAAATTCTACCAGTCATCCAACTATCTTGATCATTCCGATGCCGGCCGTCTGCTTTGCTGGTACAATTATCCTGGGTTCGAGGTCGGGACCAAGGTTGCAACGATCTGGGGCGGCAAGACCGAATACAATACATTGAGAAGATTCGTAAAGCCCAGATGGAGTCGGATGAAGGGCGTGCTGAACACGGATGCGGAACTTATTACCCAGGAGAAGATGGTGGATTATTCCAGGAGAATATTCGAGTTCAGGCCCAAGATCATAAGGGGATTCGTTTCATCGCTCCTGAAGCTTACTGATCATTTCGATGAGGATTATCTGAAGACCTACAGGCCTGAAGCAATAATATCCTCGGCGGAAACCCTGACGGAACAGAACAGGAGGACCATCGAGGAATTCTTCGGGGTCAAGGTATACAATTCATACGGGTGCAGGGAGGTCAGCCAGATTGCGATGGAGTGCGGTCAGCATCAGGGAATGCACGAGATCTCCGAGAACAATTACATCGAAATTCTTGATGATGACTTTGAACCGGTATCCGACGGGGAAGTAGGAAGGATCGTCGTAACGAATCTCAATAACTACGCAATGCCGTTCATAAGGTATGATATCTGCGACATCGCCGAATGGTCGGATGTCAATGGTTGCGAATGCGGCAGGAACTCCAGAATGCTTGAGTCCGTGTACGGAAGAAAAAATGAGAGCATATACACGAGGGACGGAAAGATATTCGATGCGATGCTGATAATGAAACTGTTCAGCGAGACGAAGCCGTACACTGACATCAAGCAGTTTCAGGTCATTCAGAGCGATTTCGATTCCATAGAAATATTGATAGTGCCCAGGGACAGAAGCATTCCCTTTGAAGGGGACATCATGGTTAATGACCTGAGGAAACATACCGATGATTTCAGGAACATATCCTTCAGGATCGTGGACGATGTTATCAGGACGAAGAGCGGGAAGGTCAATCTCGTGATCTCGGAGGTAGGAGAATAAGAGTCCTGACGATATAGCGTGGTTCTTATGCCGTCCGGAAAAGATACAGCCATTCGGGAGGGAGATGATACCTCCGTTAGACCTGACAGAATGAAATATCTGCCTTACCTTGCCGGCATCATTGTCTCATCCATCTTATACATGTTCGGGACGTTCAAGTACGGGATCGGGCTGTCCACCGATTCAGTTAAATATTTCAGCGCGGCGGACAGCATCGCCGGTGGAAACGGCTTCGAGATATACAGCGGTGAACTGTACTACCAGTATTCGCCGCTCACTCCCATGATGCTGTCTATCTTCCCACTCCTGGGAATTGACACTCTGGCCGGTGCCGAGATATTTTTTCTGTTGGTATACGTCCTGAACGTGACCCTCGGTCTTTACATACTCAATATGGTAATTCGAAGCAATAAGGTGAAGATCATCGGAATGATCATGATAATGTTCTCCCTATCGCTGTATCGTGTTTCCACCATGCTCTATTCGGAGCCCCTTTTCATACTGCTTACCCAGGCATCTTTGATCTTTCTATACAAATATATCAGGGATCGAAGAAATTACCAGTTTGTCATTCTGATCGGGTTCTCGGCACTGGCATGCCTGTGTCGATATGTGGGAATAATCCTTCTGATAACCTCGGCCGTCATAATCGTTCTGACATTGAAAGGCCCCCTTGTCCGAAGGATCGGTTTGGCGGCTGTCTACGGCTTTTCGTCGGGTATTCCCACTCTCGTGTTCGTAGCCAGGAACTACCACCTCACCGACACCCTTCTGGGTGAGAGATACGGATCCAATTACGGGATTCTCGATAATCTGATTTTCGTATCCAGAACCATAACGGGTTGGTTCGTTCCGGATTTCCTGATCATGGACCTGTTCGTTTTAGCTTACGGGTTGCTTGCCGCTGCCGCCGTCGTTCTGATCGTCATCAATATATCCGGTATGAAGAAATTGATGACGAATAACAAGATGCTCATGATAATGCTCTGCTTTTCGATCATTTACATCGTGTATCTTGTGGTCTCCGCTTCACGCATCGGGTTCGATACGCTCAACAACCGGTTTCTATCTCCGGTAAATCTGCCGGTATTTATCTGCATCCTGATAGGAGTTGACATATATCACAGGAGGATGGAAAAGGTGCCATCACCGCGGTCTTCCAAGACTGGCTCCAGGAAATATATCGGTTATTTTCTTATCGTCGCTCTGATCGTGATGTCGCTTTCCCAGATCGGTCTGACCGGCATGAGGGTGTACAGAAATTACAGCGTGGGATCGGGAGGATACAACGTTGACGAGTTCCATGACTCGGACATAATCGGATACCTGAAGGAAAATGATCTGGACGGGTACATCTACACCAACTGTCCCGAAGCCCTCTTTCTGTTTCTGGATATCAATGATGCCAGGCTGTCGCCCAGGGAAACATACCAGGCATCTTATGAACGAGCCAACGAGCTTCCGGGATTCAACGAATCCATATCAAGCGTCAGGGACACATACATCGTATGGTTCGATACGGTCAGCAGGTCGTATCTTTATGATATAACCGAACTCGGGAAGCTGTACAATTTGACATTGATCCTGGATTTCTCGGACGGATCCATCTACAGATTGGAGTGAACCAGCGAGCCTCAGGTTGATATTATGAACATTCTCATCATAACGACCAATTCTCCATACTACGAGGTTACGGGGCCCGCGCTCGGAGGAGCCGAGGTATCGCTTCGGATCCTGGCGGAGGAACTCGCAAAAACCGAAAACGGGGTGTTCTACCTTACGAGGACCGATTCCAGAAGATCGGAGAGGTTGATCAACGGGGTCCATGTCACCTTCTTTCCCGTCAGAACGATACCCCTCCTCGGCAGAAAGATCGGATCGATAAGGGAGAGAAACCTTGCTCTAATGGAGAAGCGGTACATCTCCGAGATAGATCGGATCATCAGGGAGAGGAAAATCGACATCATTCACACATACGGAACATATCCCGATACATATGCGGCCTTGAAGGCCGCGAACGGAAAGGGCATTCCAACATGCCAGAGGATTGCCGGCAGGGCAACGATAGATGATACGAAGGATGAAGTGAACGGAGAACGCAACCTATCCGTTCTCAACGAGGTAGACCTTCTCATGCCAATATCACGTTTTCTGGACGATGAGATCAGGCAGCATCCCGATATAAGGAATGAGACGGAGATAGTCGATATTGGGATCGATATTCCCGATGAGAGCAGGGTCAGTCCCGATAAAGATCGTTCCGATGGCCTGATCAGGGTGATCTCCGTGTCATCTTTCAAGAACGTTGCCAAGAGACAGGATATCCTCATCGAGGGCCTGCGCGATGCGATGGGTGAGAATGACAACATCAGAATGACATTCATAGGGGACGGGCCGAACCTCGGGAAATGCAAGGAATTGGCCGGGAAGCTCGGCATATCCGGGAAGATCGAGTTCATGGGAAGATGCACGAGGGAGGAGACGCTAAAGGAGTTGAGGAACTCCGACATATTCGTTCACTGCACCGAACACGAGGGGCTTGGAAAGTCAGTGCTGGAAGCCATGTCCTTCGGTAAACCGGTGTTGGTGTCGGATGTTCCGGCGTTAGACGAGTATGTTGTGGACGGGAAGAACGGGATCCTCGTCGAGAATGAGCCCATTTCATTCTCCGAGAAGTTGATTTTGCTTTCAAGAGACCACAGCCTGAGGGAATCATTGGGAAAAGGGGCAAGGGAATATTCGCTGAAGAAGCTTGATCCCGGTGTGAACGTGATGAGATATCTTGATATATTCAAGCGGTTGAAAGAGAGACACTGATCCAGAGTGAAAAAAATGAAATTAAACAGAATGATCTTCACCGGGCTGAAAAACGCCTCCTACCTCACCATGGGTACGATAATCGGCATGGTGATAAATTTCATCGGTTTCATCTTCATCACAAGGGAGCTGGGTCCGACCGACTACGGGATTTTTGCAACCGTTACCACCTATGTAAGCTTCTTCGCCTTGATAACCATGAGCCAGATGGCGAAAGTGCTCATCAGAAGAAGTGTACGAGACATTGACAAGATGAAGAAGGTATATGAGAAGACCATAGGCGTTAAGAAAGCGCTGGCGCTGGCCGCCATGCTCCTATGTCTGATCTCCACCTTCATAATGCCGTACACATCCGAGACGAAGCTGTACATAGGCATATTCTCTTTCAACCTGATCTATCTCACATTCAACCAGTACTTCGTGGCGATCTTCCAGGCAGTAGAGAAGATGCAGTACCAGGCATTCATTCAGATAATGAACCGTGTAATTTACGTTGTCTTCGGGATCACCTTCCTTTACCTGGGATTCGGACTGCCCGCGATAATCATCATATCGCTCGCTGCCAACCTTATTTCGCTTGGTATGAACGTCAAACTATCGCAGAGATTTGTGAAGATCGATTATTCAAAAGGTTTCTACTGGGACAAGAAGATAATGAGGGCCACGATCATTTTCAGCATCATAATGTTCATCAGCTTCTTCTCGACGAAGATAGACATACTTATGATCTCATGGCTTATGGAGGAGAGCGATGTCGGTATCTACAGTGTCGCAGTGAGACTGATCGAACCCGTAAGTCAGCTGAAGAATATCGTTTCAATAGCGTTTTTCCCTATATTCGTCAAATTCTTCAGCGGAAAGAGTATCGACAAGAATCAGATATTCAAATACTCCATTGCCCTTGGAATTGTCGTTTTCGCAGGAGCTGCAGTAGCTTCTTTCCTGGCGAAACCCATCGTACCCATACTTTTCGGTGAGGAATTCTCCAGGTCAGGATCGATCTTCTCCGTCCTGATCTTCTACAGCGGATTTTCATTCATGAACTTCCCGTTCATGAGTTCCCTTCAAGCGGCGAATTACGAGAGATTGCTGCTGAAAATCGTGTGGATACCCGCAGTTTCTAACGTGATACTGAACCTCGTATTCCTGCATTTCTTCGGATTAATCGGCATCGCCTACTCGACTCTGTGCGTCACCGCCATCAATTATTTCGTTCATATGATGCTAACGAGAAGGCTGATCAAAAGGGGCAAGATATGACTGTGGTGACCGGTATGGCCATGAAAGTCTGCATAGTTCTGGGCAACTACTACAAATACGGGATGGGAGGATCGGAGATTCAGGCCAAATTCCTCGCCGATTACCTTTTAAAACACGATTCGACGGTCAGCTATGTCTTCCACGGCAGGGAGAATTCGCTTTCACCTATAGAAGATAAGGGAAATTTCAAACTCTTTCAGGTGAAGAAACCTTTCAGGGGCAAGAGGCCACTCAACTACCTTAACAAAGGATTCATAATGAGACTGATGGATAAAATCTCACCGGACCTGGTATATTATCGAGGCAATCTGGATTTCAGCGATGTCATATCCGGATATACGAGCAGGAACGGCATCCCCCTTGTTTACGGACTTGCTTCTGATGTTCAGTCAAAGAGGAGGAAGATCCGAAGGAACGGGATGTTCCTGGTCGATGCACTCAACAAATACCTCGGGGAGAGGTTCTACGATAGGGTGGACCGATTCATTTGCCAGTCGGAATATCAGAAATCCCAGCTGAAAGAGAATTTCGGATACGACAGCATCGTCATAAGGAACGGTCATCCGATCCCGGATAAATTGGAGGAAAAGGATGATCCCCCGAGGATCATCTGGATCGGGAATATCAAGGGTATCAAACAACCCATGCTCTTCGTTGAGCTTGCCGAGAGGTTCCTGGGAAAATCCGCCGTTTTCACGATGATCGGCCGATCCGATGACGATAACCTGCTCGATCGGGTCGTGGAGAGGATCGATGGGGTCGATAATATCGAGTATCTCGGAGAACTTGGTTTCGAAGAAGCCAACGAAATGCTGGGAAGATCATCGGTTCTTATAAACACGAGCAAGTTCGAGGGATTCTCCAATACCTTCATACAGGCCTGGCTCAGAAAGACGCCTGTTCTGTCCCTGAATTCCGATCCCGACAGTATTATGGAAGCGAACAGGATAGGTCACAGATCCGGTGATATGGATAGGATGTACAAACAGCTGTCCGCCCTGCTGTCCGATCCCGGGGAACTGAGGGAAATGGGGAATAGGGCAAGGAAATATGCAGTGAAGAACCACGTTTTCGAAAAGATCGGGGCCTCCTACCTTGATCTTTTCAGAGAATTGACCAATAAACAGTAATGGTGTTGTGATGAGGACGATAGCAATACTCGCAGCCTACAACCTGCAGGATTCGATCGGAGACATAGTCAAGGAGACCGCAAAGTACGTGGATGAGGTCATAGTGGTTTCGGACGCGTCCAGCGACAAGACCAACGAGATGGCGAGGGCGGCCGGGGCAAAATGCCCCGAACATACCATGACCCGGGGGAAAGGCTTTGCGGTCAGAAAAGGTATAGATTTTTCCAGATCGATGGATAGCGGCTGCATCGTCCTCATGGATGCTGACGGACAGCATCTTCCCGAGGAGATTCCGGTCCTCGTCAAGGCCGTCGTCGAGGAGGATGCGGATATGGTGGTGGGATCCAGGATGCTCGGGACCCTGAAGACATCCGCGATAAACAGGTTCGGAAATCTGGTTCTGAAGACCATATCATTTCTCGTCACATTCAGGTGGATGACGGATACGGAATCCGGGTTCAGGGCGTTCAAGACCGGGAAACTGTACGAACTCCGCCTCGAAGCCATGTCCTACGAGATCGAGAGCGAACTGCTCCTTCGATCGCTTTTCAGGAATTACAAGGTGGTTGAGGTACCCATAACGGTTCCCAAAGCGGTTCCCGGAGTGACGGTCATGGACGGGGTCAAAATGGGTATTTACAAGATCAAGCTGGGTTTAAAACACGTGTCAGGCAGGTTGAAAAATGACTGAGTCAGGAAATGTACCGGAACAGGTGGTTCGAAGGGTACCCGGTTCCGACGAGACAGAAGAGGAGATCCGAAGGATCATAAAGATATGCAAAACTGCAAAGGAGAACGGCAGGGAGATCGTGGCGGTCCAGGGCCTTGGGTTCGTTGGTGCCATCAATTCCGCGGTCATTGCGGATGTTGAGAAGGATGGGGATCCGCCCTATATGGTCATTGGAGTGGACCTGCCAACGATCGATTCCTTCTGGAAGATAGAGATGATCAACCATGGAGTGTGTCCGTTCAAATCCGAGGACCCGGAGGTTGACGATGTTTTCAGAAGATCGGTAATCGAGAGGGGAACGCTTCTTGCGACGTGGGTCGACGAGGTATACCGGCATGCTGATCTGGTCGTGGTCGATATCAATCTGGACGTCGAGAAGACGGGGATCGGCGAGGCTGCCGCCTCCTCCGTAAACATCGAACCTTTCAGGAAAGCCCTGACGGTACTGGCCGAAAATATCAAACCGGAGGCACTGGTACTCGTTGAGACCACCGTACCTCCCGGGACACTTCAGAACATTGCAAAGCCGATCTTCGAGGAAGGTTTCAGGAGGAGAGGGATGGATCCCGGATCGAATCCTCCCCTGCTTGCCCATTCCTATGAGAGGGTGATGCCCGGAAAGGAGTACGTATCCTCCATAAAGAGGATGAGGAGGACCTACTCGGCCGTCAGCGACGAGGCCGCGGACAGGGCCAGGGATTTCCTTTCAAATCTGGTGGATACAGAGAATTATCCCCTTTGGAGGCTGGACAAGCCAAATGCCTCGGAGCTGGCGAAGATCCTCGAGAATTCATACAGGGCAATGAACATCGCCTTCATCCACGAATGGACGAAACTTGCAGAAGATATGGGCGTCAATCTGTTCTCTATCATTGATTCCATCAGGGTGAGAAAGGGAACTCACGACAACATAATGTATCCTGGTTTCGGGGTGGGTGGATACTGTCTCACCAAGGATCCCTTGCTGGCGCAGTGGAGTTCGAGGGAGATATTCGGCCGGGATGACATGCTTGATTTCTCGGTGATGGCGGTGGATGTGAACGACCTGATGCCCGGTCATACCTTCGATCTGCTTGTCAAGGGACTCGGCGGGGATCTATCGGGGAAAAGGATAGCGGTCCTGGGAGCATCCTACAGGAAGGATGTAGACGATACCAGGAACAGCCCCACCATTCTTCTTCACGATCTTATCAGGGAGCGGGGCGGGGAGGTGGCTATCCACGATCCGTATGCGACCGAGATGCAGCAGAGGGAGGACATCGCCGTTCACTCGGATATCGACGAGGTTCTGAGCGGTTCGGATTCCGTTATCTTCGTGGTCAACCACAATTTCTACTGCGGAATGGATATGGATTTCCTGATCGATCGGGTCGGTTCGGGCTGCGTCATCGTGGATGCGTTCAACATACTGGATGATCGGAAGATCACCTTCCTGAAGAGGAACGGGATGGTGGTCTACGGTGTCGGGAAGGGGCATATAAAGAACCTCTAGGAGGGATGGAATGAGCAGGATACTTGTGACCGGAGGTGCGGGATTCATCGGATACAACATATGCAGGATACTATCCGACGATCCCGATAACAGCGTTGTCGTTGCGGATGACTTCTCCCGCGGAGCGAGGGATGAAGAGTTCCGTGAATTGATCGAGAGGGAGAACGTAGATCTGATCGATATCGATCTGTGCAACAGGGGAGAGTTCGAAAAACTGGATGACGATTACGATATGATCTACAATCTGGCCGCTGTCGTCGGGGTAAGAAACGTCACTGAGAACCCGGTGAAGACCGTTAGGACCAATTCCCTTAGCGTCATCAACCTGCTGGATCATATTGCGGATATGAACAAGAAACCCAAACTTCTATTCACATCCTCCTGCGAGAACTATGCCGGATCGATAAAATCATGCGACGTTCCCATTCCCACACCCGAGAAGGTCCCCCTGTGCATCGAGGATGTGTTCAATCCGAGATGGACATATGCTTCCTCCAAGATACTCGGGGAGATCGCCTGCATCCATTATTCCAGAGAGTACGGTTTCCCCGTCGGCATCGTCAGATACCATAACGTGTACGGACCGAGAATGGGAAATGAGCACGTGATACCCGAGTTCATCCTGAGGTTCAGGGAGCAAAAGGACGAGTATCCGCTGTACGGCGGCTACCAGAGCAGATCATTCTGCTACGTGGAGGATGCCGCCAGGATGACGATCAACGTGATGAACAATCCACAGGTCAGATGCGATGTCGTCAACGTGGGAAACGATCGGGATGTCCTGGTAATCAAGGACCTTGCGCTCATGATAATGAACATTCTCGGAAATGACGGATCCCTCGTTGAAGAGGGGGCCCCTGACGGATCGGTATCCAAGAGGGTACCGGATCTAAAAAGGATCAGGGAGCTTGGATCATATGTATACAATGTGTCGATGGAGGAGGGCCTCCAAAAGACGGTGGAATATTATCTGAACCAATGATCGCCGGGTGGAAAGATGGCTTCGCATATCGGATCGTTTCTGCTTTTCGGATACTTCCTGGATTACAGGGATTCCAACGTGCAGTTCGACTTCTCAAATGTCGATCCGAAGAAGTACATCGACACCCCGGAGAGCGAGCTGATCGACTTAGGGATAGGGAAGCTGAAGAATTCCGTCAGAAAACTGATGGATGACCGGAAGGAGATCGTCGTACCCCTAAGCGGAGGCATGGACAGCAGGGCGGTGGCGGCCTGCCTTCACGAATTCAGGGGCGGGGAGGATATCATCTGCTACACCTACGGCCTGCCGGGTTCTTACGATTACGAGATCGCCAGGGAAATATCGAAGAAGCTCAAGATAAGGCTGGAACTGTTTTCGCTGAAGGATTACGGGTTCAGCATTGAGGAGGAGGGGAGAACGGCGGAGAGGTTCAGGTATCAGACCCTTCTTTTCTTCCATCCGCCCATGAAGCAATTGGAGGATCTCGTAGGGGACAGGGTGATATGGTCGGGATTTCTCGGGGGTGAGATCGGGGGATCGCATGTCCTTGCCAATCCGAGTGGAGATGTCAGGTCCGCAAAGGAGAATTTCGTGAAGAAGAACACCTACCTCAACGCCGACAGCTATCTCGATATAGATAAAAGCGATCTCCATGATCTTCTGGATCTGAGATGGGAGAACAACGAAAGACTCCACATGAACGATCAACTGGATTTCCTCAACAGGCAGATGAAGTACATCGCCCCCCATGTCCTGATGAAGGGATTCGAGTACAGGACACCGTTCTTCAACACGGAATTCTACGATTTCATGATCAGCCTCCCTATCAGATACAGGCTCAGGAAGTATCTGTACAAGAAGATCCTGGTCAAGGCGTACCCCGACCTTTTCTCGTTTGGCGTCAAGGAGAATGTGGGTCTGAAACCGGACGCTTCCATGGTATCGATCCTGGGAATGGGCCTGAAGGAAAGGCTGTTGAAGAAGGTTCAAGGCCCCGCGCGTCGGGACAGGAGGCTGAACTATTACGACGTTGACGAGGAGATCCGAAACAACGAGTCATTGAGAAGGATCGTCAGGAAAACCATCGTCGGAATGGATAGAAGGAAGCTCGGATTGAAACACGATCCCGAGATATTGCTGAAGGATCATCTGGCCCGGCGCAGGAATGCCGGGGGATTTCTGGTCACCCTCTCGTCGCTTCGCATCATAGAGGAGAGCGGAAACCTAGAGTGAACGGGTGCTTGTCATGGTGAAGATCTGGATAGACATGGTCAACATTCCCCATGTTCACTTCTTTCATCCGATGATCAGGAACCTGACCCAGTACGATTACGTTCTGACCTACAGGGCAAGGGGCGAGACCTACGAGCTTGCGAAGCTGCTCGGCCTTCCCGGAAAGAACATAGGGTCCGATTCCCGGAGTACTTTTCGGAAGGTCGTGAACATACAGATGAGAACCCTCCGCCTTCTCGCCGAGGTAAGGGGTTATGACTGGATACTCTCTCTGGAGAACGCGATGAGCATCCTCAACGGGGTCATGAAGGGGAAGCGCTCCCTTCTGTTTCTCGACAACGATATCAAGTACAAAAAGATAAAATCCGTATTTCAGAGGTACGAGAACCGCATCAAGAACATGTCCCATCGGGTGATCGTTCCGAGATCCTCCCTCGAGGAGTTCTCCAGACATATTGACAGTGCGAAGCTGATAGGATTCGAGGGATACAAGGAGGACATATATCTGTCGTATTACGAACCGGACCCCGAATTTTTGAAAAAGGTCCCCTGCGATGATTTTGTGGTTATCAGGCCCGAGACCCTGGGATCGCTGTATGTGAGGAAGAACCGCAGCCTGGTCCCGGATCTGATAAAAGCCCTGAAGAGGGAGAATTACAACATGATCTACCTTCCCAGGGAGAAGGAGGATTACGAATTCGGCAGGGTCGACGGCGTTCACATGCCCGATAACGTCCTGAACGGTCTGGATCTCTGCCATTATTCGAAGGCCGTTCTGACGGGATCGGGAACCATGGCCCGTGAAGGGGCGATCATGGGAAAATGTTCGGTCTCATTTTACCCCGGCGGAGATCTTCTTTCCGTCGACAGGGATCTTATCGACAAGGGAATGATGTTCCATTCCCTGGACCCGGCGGAGATCGTCGATCATATCTCAAAGAGCACGGATTCCGGGATGGACGAGAGCAGGAAGAGATCGCAAAAGGCGAGAAATGAGCTGTTCGGACTGATCTCGAAGATAATCAAATGATGGTAAGTCAGAGTGATATCGATGGCGGTTGAAGACGAGATCGTTCTGAACGATCTCTTCAGATACATAAAAAGTGAGGATTTCAAGGGCTACGATCCGTACGACTGCCTCAACAGCAGGCTCATAGATTCCATCTCGAGCCGTCTGGTCAAGATCGCTTTCACGCAGCTTCTGGTGTATTCACCGTTGAATCCAAGAGGGATCCTGGGCATCTCCAAGCAGCACAACCCCAAGGGCCTGGCACTGATATTGCAGTCCCTCGTGAGGCTCAAACTGAAAGGATTCAAACTCGAGGGCATGGAGGGTTCCATCGACAAGCTATACGATCTTCTGATGGGCTACGCCAACCATGATTACTCCGGTCTCTGCTGGGGATACAATTTTCCGTGGCAGGATTACTCCAAATACATACCGAGGTTCCAGCCCTCGATAGTGGTATCGAGCTTCGCGGGCCATTCCCTTCTGGATTATCACCGGCTCAATCCCGGCAGGGACATCGAGAAGGATGTCACAAGCATCTGCCAGTTCATCCTCAAGGACCTGAACAGATATCAGGACAACGACGGCTTCTGCTTCAGCTATTCACCGTTCGACAACACCATGACCCACAATGCCAATATGCTGGGAGCAAGTCTTCTCCTCAGGACGGGCAGGACCTTTCAAAGGGACTATCTGATCGAGGCTGCCGTCAAGGCCTATGATTTCTCCGTCAAGAAACAGAATCCGGACGGGTCCTGGTACTACAGTTACCAGCCCAATAACGGAAACAGCCGTTACATCGGCAATCAGATCGATTATCATCAGGGATTCATAATCGATACCCTTCTCATTCTGAACGATGAGGTCCGGGGCAGCGACCTGATGTCCATCATCGAAAAGGCGGTCCTCTTCTACGAGAAGCAGTTCAACCAGGACGGCAGATCATATTTCAGATATCCCAGAAAATGGCCCACGGATGTCCATTCGCAGGCCCAGGGCATAATAACCTTCTCGAAGCTGTCGAGGTTCAGCGACTATTACCTGATCAAGGCAGGGAAGATACTCGATTGGACCAAGGGGAACATGCTCTCAAAGGATGGTCATTTCCACTATCATAAATGGCCGATGATGAAGAACCGCATATCGTACATACGCTGGGGGCAGGCGTGGATGCTCTCGGCCATAACCGAATTCCTGATCCGGGGAAAGAAGCTGTCAGAGTGATAACATGAGAGTCTTTATGATCGGCATGATATCGAAGTCGGGAGGTGTCTCCACCCATACCAAGGAGATGCTTCAGCAGTATGACGATATCGGGATCGAATACGAACTGTACAATTTCCTCTCGCGTATGGGTTGGAGGCCCGGACGGCGGGATCCGCTGACATTTCTGGATAACATATACAAGGTCCTCAAGATGGTCTTCTACCTCCCCTTGAAGGTGTTCTTCTCCCGGAAGAGGATCGACCTGATCCATGTCCAGTCCTCTGGCCCGCTCGGGGGATTTCTACCCGCGGTGATGGGGGTTGTCCTCAAAAGGATGTTCGGGAAGAAGCTGGTCATCACATTTCATCATTCCAAGACCGATGTTTTCATAGGCAGGCATCCAAAAATATTCTCATGGGTCCTTGGCCACTCGGACCGTTTCATCGTTGTCTCCAACAGGCAGAAGGCCCAGATCCGAAGGCAGTTCGGAGATCGGGATCAGGATAGGATAATACCCATTCCGAACGGTTACGATCCGGACAAGTTCAAGAAACTCGACAGGAGATCCGTAAGGAAAAAATTTAGGATATCGGAAGGCGAGACAGTACTGGTCAATATAGCCTGGCTCATGGAGAAGAAGGGCCAGAAATACCTCATCATGGCCCTTGACGAGATCATCAACGGATCGGGGCGGTCGGATCTGAAATGCTACATCATAGGAAAGGGGCCTCTGAAGGACCAGCTTGCATCGGATATTGAAAAGAGGGGCCTCTCGAACAACGTGTTCCTCACGGATTACCTGCCGTTTCAGGAGATGAACGAGTACCTCAACGCAGGGGATATATTCGTCCTGCCGAGCCTGGACGAGGGCAACCCCATCGTCATGTTCGAGGCGCTCGGTATGGGACTTCCTTTCGTGGGCACGGATGTGGGGGGCATCAAGGAGATAATCGACAGGGAGGATTACGGATTCACGGTATCAGCGGCCGATCATTCGGCTCTGAAGAGCGTGATACTGAAGGCCCTCGACCGCAATTGGGACAGGGAGATGATAAGGAACTACTCCAGGGAATTCACGTGGAGAAAGATCGCCGAGAGGACCGTCGAGCAGTACGAGAAGGTATTATCCTGATCACGGGGAAAATATATGGAAGACGATGGACTGCGAATCCTGATCCTGCCCAAGGAACCCTATCCGCTTGAGAGGATCAGGCTAAAGGAGCTCTTCATCAAATACATGGCCGAAAAGGGCAGCAGGCTGACATGGGTCGTCTATTCGAAGGAGAAGCAGTCCGATCGGAAACGGGAACTCATGGACGGCAACAACCGTTTCCTCGTAACCAGATCGGAGGGAACCGGAAGCCGAATCTCAATTTTCAGGAACAGGATCCACAGGATCCGAAATCGAAAGATCGTAAAAGAGCTTATCCGGGAAAACAGTTACGATCTGATCCTTGCCAACGACGGGGTGATCGAAGGCCTCATCGGCTGCAGGCTTGCGGGAAAGAACGGGATCCCCTTTGCCTTCTACCTGTCCTCGCTCTTCTTCGATATCGAACGCCAGCAGTTCCGATCGGAAAAATCGATAATAACCTTCGTCCGGTATGTCGAAAACATGCTGAAGGTCCCGTTTTACAATCATCTCATCGGGAAGAGCGATATGTTCCACCCGATATCCAGATGGATGGGCGAGTACTATAGGGACAGGAAGAAAGACGATGTCTTCCCCCTCCCCCTGTGTTCGAGTGATATATTTCTTGACAGGAACATCAGCATAGATCCTCACAGCAGCACCCTGATCTACATAGGACATATCGTCGAGATGAGGAAGATCGAGTTCCTCTACGACATAATGGAGATCGTTAAGGAGAGTATTCCGAACGCTCGGCTCGTGATAGTCGGAAGGATATTCAACAAGAAGTACAGGGAATACCTCGATGAATACGGGGCGAAGAAAGGTCTGGGAGGCAGTATCGAAATCATCGAATACGTGCCCAGGGAGCGAATACCCAGGCTTCTCGAGGATTCCGTCATCGGACTGAGCGTCCTGCCTCCGATCCTTGCCTACGAGGTCTCTTCACCGACAAAGGTCGTGGAATACCTTTCGGTGGGTTTGCCGGTGGTGGCCAACAACGAGATAAGGGACCAAGAGTATATTATCTCGGAAA
>JBLIRG010000062.1:0-18108 GCA_049472195.1 Thermoplasmatota archaeon | reverse complement strand
GGTTTTTCCGGCTCGGGAAGATCATATCCCTGGACCTTGAATCGTTTTTCAACCTTATCGAGGTCGATGATCTCCGCGTCACTCCGGGGTTCGATCCATTTATCCCCGTGATCAAACTCTGCTATGGGAACATCGGATAGATCGAGTGTTTTGGCCTTTTCCAGTTTCTTCTGGAAGTTCAGCGGGTCGATCTCCTCGGTCACGCTGGTATATTTCAATACTTATTATTAACAACTGCTTTACTCAAACCGGGAAGCTGATTGTCCGTCCTTGGGAAAATGATTAATAAATGATTCCGTTTCCACCCTCGAATGTCCGGCGCAGCGGCCTCGATACTTCCGGATTTTGATATGACGATGTTCATAATATCAATATCGTTATGCTCACTTTTAGGGTTCTTTTCCTATATGAAAAAGATACTGGATTTGAAAGGAACAGTACTTGCCGTCGTCGTCGGAATGCTTCTGATCGGTTATTCTGACTTCTTCTGGTTTCTGCTGATGGTATTCTTCTTCACAATCACCTATCTGGTAACAATCTGGAAATACAAGAAGAAGAGCGCACTCGGACTCGGAGAGGGAGGCAGGGGGGAGAGGGGAATAAAAAATGTAATTGCGAACGGTATCGTACCAGTTGCGATCGCAATATTTTCAACACCTCTGAACAATCTGTCGGATGGACTCCCTGGATTCCTTTTCATTGTTGCCATTGCAGTATCAACTTCGGATACTTTTGCCAGTGAGATCGGTGTTATGTCGAAATACCCCAGAATGATTACCAAACCGAGTTTGGTGGTGGACCCGGGTGTTGACGGTGGTGTTTCCCTGTTAGGAAATATAGCGGCATTCTTTGGAGGTCTGCTGGTTTCTGTCTCCGGATATTTCCTGATAACCGATTACTTCATCTCGACCGAACCTCATCTGCTGGGGACATCCATATGGATCATAATCATTCCCGTGATACTGGGATGGCTGGGATGCCAGGTCGATTCTGTTTTAGGAGCCACCCTTCAGCGAAGGGGCGTTCTAACGAATAACCTTGTTAATTTTGTCACCGTTCTTATCTGCGTGGTTGCGACTACCCCCTTCTTCATAATACTGAGCTGAGGCTTCACATTGTATTACTGCGGGGAAGGTTATTTAACCAGGGGTATGATTTTAGTCCCGGCGATGAGATCATGTCGAAGTTTCCGAGAACCGACAAATTGCTGTTGATGATTCTGGACGGTTGGGGACATTCTGAGGAAAAAGAATATAATGCAGTTTATTTGGCCAGAACACCGAATTTCGACACCTTGTTTGAGAATTATCCAAGCAGATTCATTGAGGCTTCAGGTACCTCGGTTGGCCTTCCACAAGGCCAGATGGGAAACAGCGAGGTCGGCCATTTGACAATGGGAGCCGGACGGATCATGTACCAACCACTGGTAAGGATATCAAATTCCATCGAAGATGGTTCGTTCTTCCAGAATTCCAATCTCATTCGCGGTATGGAACATTGCATAGAAAACGGAAGTACGTTGCATTTGATGGGTTTGACATCACCTGGTGGTGTACACAGCCATATTGATCATATGAAAGGCCTCATCCTCATGGCCTTAGGTCGCGGAGTTCCAAGGATACGGATTCATGCAATAACCGACGGAAGGGATGTTCCTCCCAAATCAGGTATCAACGATATCCGGGAATTGTTGGAATGGATTGGAACGATCGATCCTAAGGGAAAGGTGAAGATCGCAACTGTAATGGGCAGGTTCTATGCAATGGATCGTGATAGAAGGTGGGAAAGAACCAAGCTTGCATATGATTTCTATGTAACACCCCAGGAAAACCGGACAGATGACATATTGGGGTATTTCGAGGATTCATATAATCGAGATGTTACGGATGAGTTCATCGAACCGGTTCAGTTGACTGAAGGACTGAAAAAACCTTCAGGATTTGTCAATGATGATGATACCATAGTATTCTTCAATTTCAGACCGGATCGGGCCAGGCAAATAACCAAAGCGTTCATTTATCCGTTCTTTTCCGGTTTTATAAGACCAAAGGTTGTAAAACCGTTTTACGTTGCAATGATGGACTATGACGAGACGGTTTTCACCCATGTGGCATTCCCAGAGAAGATTGTCAAAAGCGGAGCCGGAGAACTGATATCAAAGAAGGGTTTGAAGCAGTTGAGGATAGCCGAGACGGAAAAATACGCTCATGTGACGTTTTTCTTCAACGGTGGCCGTGAGGAACCTTATTCGGGAGAGAGCAGGATACTTGTCCAGTCCCCAAAAGTCAGAACGTATGACCTGCAACCCGAGATGTCTGCATATGAGGTGACTGACAGGATAATTTCAGAGTTATCCAAAAAATCCTTTGATCTTGGAGTACTGAACTATGCAAACTCGGATATGGTTGGTCATACGGGCAAACTCGATGCAGCGATAAAGGCTGTAGAGGCCGTGGATACGTGCTTGGGAAAGGTTGTTGAATGCGGATTGGACAATTCATTTCACATGATCATCACGGCAGATCATGGAAATTCCGAGAAGATGTGGGATTTCGAAAACAATCTGCCGTTCACGGCTCACACGACCAATCCGGTCCCGTTCATTTATGTGGGTAAGAACATTGACAATGACATGAAACTCAGGGAAAGCCCCGCCGGATTGGCAGACGTATCACCTACGATATTGAAGCAGATGGGAATCATGCAGCCCTCAGCAATGAACGGAGATCCGATGACTTGATACCAAATACATCTTCGGGATAATTGCACCATTTTTCCGATCGTCCTGTTGATCTGAACGATTTTTCCATCTTATTTATTGACCAGTGTTTGAACGAAGGTATATTCTCCGATCTTCACATGAGTAAAATATATTTATAAAAACGCTGATCAATAGAACGAGTCAGTCAGCAGCCAGTGTATTGGAGGAAGACTATCACAGGGTGGCGTAATACCGGGTTCCAGTTTTGCTGGAATTGCCCATACAAAGGTTAAAATATAGATGGGGTGTTAAGGGCTTCATCTCACTCCATCCATCGAATGGATACATCCCATCTGGGTGCTCTTCCGACAATTAAGCTGGTATTGTGGAGGTATAGTATGAGAAAGAGCCTTGTGATGCTCGTTTTGATGACCTTGATTGGTTCCTCGTTTGTGACGTACTTGAGCAATGCATCGGGAACCGACGATAAGGTCTTGGAACTGAGTTCGGATCTTGATCAGGAATCCTATTTCGATCCGGTCAATGATGAAGTAGAAATTAATGAAGGAACAGGTGCAACAATTGTTAGCCCTATAGATACATACGTTGTACCAGAACATGTTGTTGGCTCGAACCCCATTGATTATTTCGAAGGATTGGGTGAGACGGTCAATCCGTACGGTGATTCGGCCGCAAGGGGTGCAGTCAATACCACCACTTTGTTTTACATCAGAAAAGCTCCTAAAAAGGTATACTATGGAGAGAGCTTCAATGTGAAGGTCCAGCTGCTCGAGGATAATAACTCAGACGGGGAGAGAAACGGCGGTGATTACCCGATCCCTGCCGGCTGGGTGGATGTTACATGGAACGACGGATCGGAGTTCGCATTCTATATCTCCAATATGACCCACCCCCATCCGTTCAAGAGGGATCAGGACCTGGAGGATGGCGAGATAAATCTTACCCTTACCGCCAATGAGACCAACATTGCGGCCAATGGAGACCCCAACGGTGAGAATCCAGGTGTAGAGCTGGTTTTTACATATAAAGGTGATTGGACAACCGATGGTCAGACCTTTTACAACCTTACTCCGTATGTTTACAATATATTATCGAACATGGTTATAGGTGAAGACGACGATGGTGATGCTCAGATAAAACAGAACAACAACATCGACGACGACGGGGACGGGGAACCGGGAAGCCCAGATTCGTTCCTTGATGCGAACGCGGATGGTAATTATCAGCTTGGAGAGCGCGTTGGCACTGATCAGTCGGGCGGAAATTGGATAGACCTTGATATGGGATTGGTGGATTTCCTCGATAACGATGGAAACGGCGAAAGATTCAGTCCCGACTCGTACCTCGACGGGTCCAACGGCTACCCCCTCGATGGCAATTTCCAGATCAGCAGTTACTCCAACCACGAGGATATCGGATTGGCCAGGTACGAGACCAGCATCAGCAACCCACGGATCATGATAGCACCGTCAAATGGTATACTGGTAACCCTGGGAGATAGGGGCGCAGGAGCTGAAATTGATTACGATTGGAGCGCCATTGAAACCGGAGCTACCTTCGATTTCGAAATAACTGACGGCGTAAACTCCTATGCTGTGGCTACTGCATCTTCGGGAACTTCAGGAACCTTTATCGTCCCCCATTATGACTCACAGTGGAGCCTGATGTTCGACAATGTGGGAACCTCCCATGCCAATATAACATATTCCGCGGATATTGATGCCGGTTGGACAAGGATAAACCAGGCAATTGCAGACGGTATCGATAATGATAAAGATGGAATGGTCGATGAGTTCATCGACGAATATATCGATGACGGCAGGCCGGCAATACCTGCGGTCGGAGAAGAAGGCCCGGAGCACCCGAACCTGCAGAGGAACGGTATTGACGATGACGGCGACGGGATCATCGATGACGGCTATCCCGGGATCAAGATAAACGAAATTGCGGAAGGTGTTGACGAGGAAATATTCAACGGAATCGATGACGATGGCGATGGCGACGTTGATGAAGATTGTCGCGCATTCGTAGCCCGCGAACCGACCGAGAAGAGGCTCTATATCGAGATATGGCACAAGACCGAATGTGATATCAATATCAACAAAAGACTCGTGGAGGTCGATGAAGAATTCGTCGTAAGCGGCAAGATCTGGGATAAATCCTACGAGGAAACCACCATGGGTAAGAAGAACATGGCTCTATACTGGGACGGCGTGCCTTTAGCGCAGACGGAAGCAAAGGTAAGCACAGCGGGTTACGAGTCCGATTACGAGTTCATCGTAAGGGTGCCCCATACGGCCAGGGCGGGAACACACACGATCTCGGTCGAGTTCAGTCCTGGATTCAACAAGACCAATAATTACTATTTCGATCCGTGCAATGCAACGGCAAAGATCGATGTCAGAAGGCCTACGAAGGTTATCTTCCACAATGTTGATCCCCTTACCCAGAAAACATGGGTTTACCGCGGATCTACCATCTATATAAACGGTTCAATTGTGGACAAATATCTTTACGAGGAGGAATTCCTCCTTCAAGGGCCGTCCCTGAATGTTAACAACGTCGATTACGGGAATCAGTACAGGTTCCATGTCCAATGGGGAGAATCCATTCAACCGTTTGCCAAGGAATGGCCTGGTAATTTCCTGATAAGTTCGAACGGTTCGTTTTCGATAGAGTACGACCTTCCCGCCGGAAGCCAGCCGCTTGGTCCGGTCAAGGTTACTGTCCGGACGACATGGGATACAAGTCCTGGCCGTGACCCTCTCATGTATTATACATGGTCACAGAACTCCACCGAGTTCGTGGTAAGGGCCAGGACGGAGCTTGAGCTCTGGATAGATCAGAACAATAACGGGAAGAACGATGAGAACGAGTTGAACGAGAACGGCCAACCCCTTAATACGTTCATTACCAGAAAACCCTTCATCGGACCGGACGGGGAGACCTATGATTGGAACGTCGCCCGTGTAAGGGGCATACTCAAGGATCAGTCCCGTTCCTCGGGTTCGATCAAGGTCGGAGTTCCGCAGCAGAGAATAACCTTCTACTGGAATTACGGACTTGGCGAACCCTACGAACAGGATAGGGAGGTTCAGGTTGATCAGAACGGCCAGTTTGAGATCAACATACAGATCGCAACAAACCATAAACTTGGTCCGGTGAACATATTCTGCGTATTCATATCGGATTTCAGCACGAATTACTATGATTCGTCCATCTATTCGGACTTCGACGGTCAACCCTTCTCGGTTGTATCTTTTACCGATCTCGAGATAAATGCGAGCGTTGGTGTAAAGGGCAAGAACGTTCAGGTCTCGGGAAGACTGACTGATGATACCGGAACGGGTGTCGGCAACCGGACTGTCACGATCTATCGTCTCGACAGGTGGGACGGTAATTATAACTCCCTTACTCAACCTGGCGGCCTTGGCACGAAACTCGGAACCGCCAGTACCAAATCAACCGGAAAATTCACCTTTAACGACTATGTCATTGAGGAGATAATAAATGTGGGGACCCTCTGGGTTGTTGCGAGATATGCCGGGTCCACCGAGTTCCCCTACGGACCGGGTGACAAGAGATTCGCCCCCGATGATGCCTATATGCCGATCATTTCCGAGCCGACCAAGTTCATTATAACAACCGAGACCGTGGTCGTATTGAATGAGGTCCCCAAGATCCTAATCAGGAACGGAGAGGCAAGGATAACCGGGAACCTCTACGAAGCCTACAAGGGCATCAAGGTCGAGCGTGGTGTAGCCGGGCAGACCGTGACCGCCTATATCAGACAGAATGATGAACTGATCAAGCTGGGAGTCGGAAGGACCAAGACCGACCCGGAGTTCAACGGGTATTTCGAGATCAAGACGACGAATGTTCCAGACAAGCTCGAGGTTGGAAAGGTGGATATCATAGTTGACTTCTCTCCGGAGGAGGGTCCCGAGGGAATTCCGCTCTTCCAGGAATCCCAGAATATCACACGAGCTGAAGTATGGTCATCGACAAGGGTCAAGGAGGTTTACTTCGGGCCTGTTGACATCGACGATGACAAGAAACCGGATGTGTTCGAGGATAAGGTTGAGGATTGGGTCTTCACTTTCCAGATACTGGAGGGGAATACCGTGGAAACTAGCGGTGAACCCGTTCCTTATGGTGTCGTCTGGTTCAATATCACAATGGGAGCATACAGCAATACAACCAGACTTCTCACGGATATCAGGGGAAGGGTTAACTTCAATTTCACATCCACCTTCAAGGACTCCGCAACGGGTGTCGATTTCGAGATCCCCGCGAAGGAGGACAAGGCAAACATGACCATTACAATCAATTTCGTGGGGAGGCAGATAGTCAGCGGCGGCGGTTATGACCGCAGTGTGAGGATATATCACTGCACCTACAACACACCTCCTCCCGTTGATGAACCACCGATCCCGTATGCATTGATCTTCCTGATAATATTCGTACTGTTGGGAATGGTTCTGATAGGCGTCTTCTTCTTCTACAAATGGATCGAGAAGAGAAGGAGGCTCAGATCGCTGAAGAAGATCATCAAGAAAGCCGCGGATCAGCTTGAGACCGGAAATCCCTACTCGGCCGTTATCTTCAAATCGTATCAGAAACTGGGAGCACACCTGAGGAGATACGGTTTCATGAGGAGAGATGCCGACACGTTCAGGGAGTTCGAGGACGCGGTAAGATCCGCCCTCCCGATTGACGAGGGCAGTCTAGATAACTTCCTCGATATCCTCGAAGAGGCCAGGTATTCAAAGCACGTCATCGGAGAGGGACACAGGGACAGGGCCATCACCTGTCTCAGGGGTGTTGAGAAATCACTTGACAACATCATATTCGACGAGGAGGCGGCTCTCAGACAGATGGAACTCGCCGATGAGGAATACATCGAGACGGACATCGTGGTAAAAGGTGGTAAGGGGGCATAATGGATATGAAGTGGAACGAGGTACTGGCAATATCAGTAGCAATAATAATGGCTCTGTGGTTCGTGGTCTATCCGATATTCTCGCTTGCAGGCGCCGTGGTAAATGTAGTACCCGATGCCGATCCGACTTTTTCCGCATACAGCGAGGGCAAGGGAGACATCAGCAAGTTCATAGAGGACGTTGAGCGGTTGAATTTCAACCAGGAGGGATCGATATACTATTCCGGTCCCAACGAGAACGACGGCGTAAATGATTACGAAGTCAGATCCCTGATTTCAACTCCCACACTGCTTGTCGGAGATATGATAGATCCCGAGAAAACCCTGTACATCGCCGTCGGAATTGAGAAGGCGTATACCCCGGAAGAGGTCAAAGCGATCGAGACATTCCTGGCCCGGGGCGGGCAGGCCATCATTGCCGATGATTTCGGAAATGCCAACCTGCTGGCAAAGGATTTCGGAGTGACCTTCTACGGAGGCCAGTTCTACGACGAGAACTTCGATAAGAACGCGAATTTCACCATAGTGACCGCCCATATGGGCAGCGATAACTACGACGCTGTCGGAGCTCCGAAATACAAGGACAACCCGGTTGGATTCGGGGACGGGGTTTGGGACGACGATCAGGACGGTGACGGAAAGATCGATGAGGATGACAACACCGGCAGCTCCCGAAACTTCGATGAGGATCGGGACAACTCGAAACTCCAGGATGATCTCAGGAATAATGATCCCTGGGCCGACACCTCGGTTGACGAGGAGAACGAGGGAATGGACGAGGATCCGATCGATGACGATATCGTGTTCTATGCAAGAGGAGACGCGGACGTTTACTGGGAAGGCCACAGGAATGTCGATCTGGAGTGGCTTGACGGTAAATCCAATGACGATGACAACGGTGACGGCGTCATCGACAAGAACGATTGGATCGACGAGGATCTTCAGACCTACGAGATCATCACCTACAAACCCACCGGGATATCATCGGCCGTCAATCCCTGGATTTGGGCCGCAGGTTCATCCAAGTCCTTTATCGACATGGACGGAAATAATGAACTATCCATACCACAGGGAGATCTGGGCGGTGAGAATGCGGACGAGGTTTCATCCGTAGGGAACGAGATCCAGATCTGTGTCGAGATCCCCGTCGCAGATGACGGAACCGGAGCCGTCGATATCGTCACCGGGGAATCAATGGAGACGATCAAGGATGCAAGGAATGATCCAAAGACCTACAGGGTTCGTGAGAAGAATCCCGAGGCGGAAAAACTGATCACGCAACTTGGTTCGATCGTTTTCCTAAGTGATCCTTCGATCTTCATGAACGATCTGTATGAGCTCAACCATATAAGCTATGACGTGAACCTTCCCTGGGATCCCATAGGCAACGGGTTGGACGATGATGGCGACGGTCTTATCGATGAGGACAGGGAAATCGAGTACAACAGGGAAGCGGGCGGTCTTGCCGATCAGAACAGCGACGATTACTGGTCCGAGAAGGAAGTGGCAGATTACGCCAGCTGGCTCACCGATGACATGGTGGGAAAGCCAAAATATGATTACGACAACCAGCAGTTCCTTCTCGACCTGGTCCACCATCTATGCCCTGCGGAGCAGGGAGAGACGAATCTTATCCTTATCGATGAGAGCAGACATGTGGAGCCCAGCCATTTCCTTAAACCGATATACAGGACAATGGAGGTTACCGGCTTCATCACGTCCAGTCCATATTATGCATATCCTCTGATTATTTCGATAGGCTTCCTGCTTATCTTCGCTGCGCTTCTGGTACGGGATAAGGAGAGCTGGGTTCATCACTTTGATATCAGCACCCTGTATCCCAGGAAGGCCGTTCCGACGGCCAACCAGCTTCAGGTAACCAAACTGAGAATTGCCCTGAAGGAGAAGATCCGATTGATAAGAGGTTTGAGCCCGGAGGAGTTCAGTTCATTGAACGAGAAAACCATCATTACATCAGTAAAGGATCCGGAGTTGATAGATCTGTTACAAAATTTTGAGAGAAGCTATTCACCTCAGGAGATCCAGAGGATGATGGAGAAGATCAAGAAAATACAGTCAATGTAGACATATATGAAAAAAAATAGGTGATGAGAAATGACACCGGATGGAACCCAACCAATGCCACAGGCAAGACCGCCTGCTGGTGCTCCTGGAGCACAGCCCCCGGGAAAAGCTTTGCCCCCTAGACCTGGGGCAGCTCCGGCGGCAGCCCCGGCAGCACCTGGAAAGAAGACCGCGACCTCTCCGGAGGTTCAGAGGGCTATCAAGGGTGTGTCAGCCACCTCCACCGCACTCATAGGAGAAGTGGAGAAGGCTATCATCGGTAAGAGGAACGTTCTGGAGCACGTTCTCCTTTCGATTCTCGCCGATGGCCACATACTCTTCGAGGATTTCCCGGGAACGGCGAAGTCCTTGATGGTTATGACCTTTGCAGACGCCCTCGGATGTAAGTACAGGCGTATTCAGTTCACGCCTGATCTGCTCCCGACAGATATCACGGGAACGTACATCTACGACGAGAAGGACAATGAGTTCAAGTTCAGGCCAGGGCCTATCTTCGCCAACATCATTTTGGCTGACGAGATAAACAGGGCTCCGCCCAAGACCCAGGCTGCTATGCTTGAGGCCATGCAGGAGAGGCAGGTATCAATTGAGGGTGTGACCCACAGGCTGCCCAAGCCCTTCCTCGTGATGGCAACCCAGAATCCTATCGAGCAGGAGGGAACCTATCCTCTACCTGAGGCTCAGGTGGATAGGTTCATGCAGAAGATGTCCATGGGCTATCCCTCCAGGGAAGATGAGAGGGAGATCCTCATCAGAAGGATGATGAGGGGAAAGGACCAGGTGGATATCAACACGATAACCTCCCCGGAGAAGATCATAGCGATGCAGCAGGTGGTTGAGAAGGTCCACATGGACCCGGCTCTGCTTACCTACATAGTCGAGATCGTATACAGAACAAGAGAGGATCCAAGGGTAGTAGTAGGTTCATCCCCGAGGGGTTCGCTTGCTCTGTTCAAACTGGCCAGGGCGAGAGCGGTTCTTCAGGGCAGGGATTATATCACCCCTGACGACGTGAAGGCCATCGCAATGCCCGCAATTGCTCACAGGATCATATTGAAACCAGAACCAAGAATCCGTGGTGTACTGCCCCAGGATATCATAAACAAGATACTGGCCGAGGTACCTGTACCTGCAGTCTAATATGGATTCGTTCTGTGGGAGGGAATCCTCCCGCAGACTTTGAAAATGTGGTGTGAATATGTGGACGAAAAAAGCAGCTTCCATCGTAAGTATGGCAGTCATCCTTACTCTTCTAGGGCTGGCTACGAAGAATATGCTTCTTGTTATGCTGGCCATAGTGGCGTTCGTCTACACCACCGTGAGTATGTTCGCGAATACTTCGACGAGACTCACTGCGGACAGAGAGATGTCCCATGAGAAGATCTTCGAAGATGGTTCCGTTAAGGTTGAGCTAAGGATCCTCAACCAGGGTGGTAAGACCGGTTTCCTCGAGGTAAGGGACAAGCTTCCCAAGGTCATTCAGCTGAAGGAGGGAACCAACTATACCTATCTTAACCTGAATCCAAAGGGAGCAACGAGGTTGAAATATCAGATCAAATGCCCCCTAAAGGGTCAGTTCAAGATCGGGCCCATCACCCTGAGGACCCATGATCCCTTCAACATGTTCTACAAGGAGAAGACCGTTGCATTCGAATCGGATCTTACGGTCTATCCGCAGGTTAGGGATGTGAAGGAGCTCTATATCAAGTCCAAGCAGCCCAAGATGTATCCCGGAGAGATGAAGGTGAAGATGCCCGGTCCCGGATCGGAATTCTTTGCCATCAGGGATTACATGCCCGGCGATCCTTTCAAAGATATCAACTGGAAGGCATATGCATCGACGGGGAAACTGCTCGTTAACGAGCACGAGAGGCTGTCCGTATCTGATGTGACGATCGTTTTCGACTCGAGAACCCCGTCCAAATACGGGATGGACTCCGATAATGCGAACCTCTACGGCGCAAGAGCCGCTGCAACCATGGCAAACTTCTTCCTGAAAAGAAGAGACTCGGTTCAGATGGTTCTGTACTCCGACAAGGTGTTGACGATCAAGAAAGGAACGGGACAGAAGCAGCTCTTCGAGCTTCTGACTGCCCTGGCTGGAGCCGAAGCCAAGGGTGATATTCCCCTTTCCGGTATCGTCGAGGTGGCAATTCCTTACATGCCCAGGCATTCCCCGGTTATCGTGATCTCCAATCTGGAGGAGGACGATTCGATAAGGAAGGCAGTAAGCATGATGAGGATGCTTGAATTCGACGTGACCGTGATCTCGCCCAACTCGATAGAGTTCGAGATCATGGCCAAGCAGAAGAAGGGTGAGAAGGTGGACTCTGTTGCCTACGACATTCTGAGGCTTGAACGCGAGATAATGATTCAGGAACTCAGAGGTTACGGCGTCAGGGTTGTTGACTGGAAGCCGGCAACTCCACTTACCCAGATATTACTGGAGGCGAGAAACTATTGAGGTGATCGAAAATGGCACAGTATCAAGATGATGACACGTTCGTTCCCTTCGAGATAGGCCTTCAGGCTGGAGAGACGTTGCTGATGTGGGGACTGGGAGGCCTCTTCTGGCTTCTATCCCTGATCTTCATGGGATTGGCGGTTGGCTTCTCCAACCTCACTGCCTACGGCATATCTGCCTTTATTCTGGGAGGGTTGTTCATGATATCTTCCCAGCTTGTTACACCCTATGACCCGATGAAGACGATGAGATTTCCCATAACGGGATTGATTACATGGCTTTGGGTAGTGGTTCTGGCGTTCCCGATAATGCTGAGGGGTTTTTCCCAGTATATCGGAGGAGGGACAGGAGTACTGATTTTCATCGTGCTCTATATTGTACTTTCACTTCTGGCTACTGCCGGGATGATAGTAACCTTCTACCTCACCAGTTTCAAGATATTGAAATGGATGAACACCGACCTTCCCACCTTCCTGTACGTCATGGCGATCATAACCACCGTTATTGGGATCGCGGATATCGGGAACTCTGCTCTTCTGAAGATCGATGAATACACATTCTGGACATGGATGTGGCTCTTCCTGTTCGGCATGAGTTACATTCTCTTCCTGGAGTTGAACCATGGAGCTCATTCCTTCAATGAGATCGTCCAGTATGCAAAGAAGCAGTCGGTAGGTGATTTCAGCCTGACCCCGGTGATCAACAATTACTACATAATGGGTTTCATCCTAATGGTTATCATCGGCGGAGCTACACTTGTCGTTCTGCTCATAAACTGGTTCATCCGCTGGGTTATGCCGTTCTTCAGCCCGCAGATGGCAGAGAGCCTTATGGGAAACTCCGTATATTCGGTCGTTTTCACTCTGGCTACCATCTTCATTCCGCTGTCGATCGTGCTCATCCTCTTCTTCGAATACAAGAACAGAAAGGAAGAAGAGGAGGAAGAGGCCCTGAAGAGGAGAGCGAAGAAAGGACAGGTAGGGGCATAAATTTTTATCCCCTGCCTTTTTTTTTTATTTTTTTTCAATTCCATAACAGTATTTTTTGTCTTTAAAACATACGAAAATTTTCATCTGCTCATGTTATATCGATGATATTCATCCAATGACCCCGAATCATTTTCTCGGTCTTGCACTTAAAACAAGTTTTAAACGCAACTTATGTAGGAAGAAATCCCCGATCCACGTATATGATATAGTTCAAATCACTAATAAACGTGCAAGGCTCATTTTCTCGTTAATTATTATTAATCGATCGTCCATTGCCACGATGTGTTTCTTCTGATGCTGACCAAAGGACATCTTGGAAAATCGATGATGATAGTCATCGCCATCTCTGCATCGGTCTCGTTGACAATAACCATGCTTTCGCTTTCGAATGGGATCAAGACCAGTACAGGGGAAACAATCGATCTGATAGGAGCCGACGCATTCGTCGTTCCGGAGGAGGTTAATCCGCTCCTGATGGACCTTCAGCGGTTTGACCTGGGGCAGGAGGTTATAGATGATATCAGGGAATCTCCATACTCACCGGGAACGATATCACCCAGGCATCGCGATACGATATTTTTCCAATCAGGGGATCAAAAAGGAGAGGTGATAATATTCGGAGTGGTTCCCGAACAGGAAATGCATTTCGGTCAATTCGATCTCATTTCCGGATCGTGGTTTGATGAGAAGAATGATCCGGTGAGGGAGCATTACAATGATACTAAGGAGATAGACCCTTCCCTGATCACCTTCGAGGTCATGGTATCCGAAAGATTTGCATCACGATACGATGCCTCGATCGGGAAAAGCATCGGATTGACCACATCGTTTCAGAATACCACATTGATCGAATACACGATCACGGGAATATACGAGGACAGGCTGTCCAGGACGGCCCCCGAATTGATGATCCACCTGGGAGAGCTTCAATATATCAAGGGCTTGATGAAAAGGGACACTCTCACCGAAATACTCCTGACCTTTGACGATGAGGATGAGATGAGGAATTTCATGGAATGGAGCGAAGGCGGGGATTTCAGATACAGGGATGTTGTGGACATCCATACCCGGGATCAGGTTCTCTCAGAGATCCAGGGATTCACCAACATCATAGATGGCTTTTCGGCCATGGTGATATCGGTCACGTTCTTGGTTTCATTGATCTTCATATCGACCCTGTTGATGATATCGACCAAGCAGAACGGAAAGGACCTGGCAGTCCTGAGAACCATCGGATTTGCCAGAAGTCGAATAATTTTCATCATCATAAGGGAATCCGTGATGTTGAGCGTGATGGGATCGATTTTCGGATTGCTCCTGGGCGGACTGCTGATATATTTTCTCAATGATGCGGTTACTTCAGGTTTCTCGAATCTGCCAAGCTCTTTCGTCGTATTCAGGGCGGATGTAACGATAATATCGGCCACCCATCTGATCTATCTGATTCTCGGAATTGCCTCTGGATGCATACCGGCGGTGCAGTGGTCGTTGAAATCTCCCATGGAGACTATGAGGGGGGAAGCCGTCTGATACAGAAAAGACTGCTGAGGCGGTGGGGCAGAAATTCATTGACAGTTCTTGCCATAGCCATATCTTTTGCAATGCTGCTCTCTCTTTCCTCTGTTGCCTGGGGCATCCATCTTTCTTCGCAGGAGAGGATGAAGGATCCGCCGAGAGATCTCGTAATATCCTCCATAGGATTCAATCCGTCCATACACAATACACATGAAGTCGTAAGGGAGTTGTTGGATGACCGGACGAATATATCATCTGCAATGCCGATGCTAACCCAGCTCGGAAGGCTTGCGATCCCGCCTGAAGGAAGTGGTGAAATGGAACCGATGCAGATGGTGGCCGATGATTTTACCATCCCTTCGGGAACCCGGATGGAGAACATAGGTTCGGTTGGTATCCTGCCCTCTCTCACAAGGGACTTCATAGATGAGGATGGAAAGCTCTCCATAAGATCGGATGTGTTGGAGCTTCAGGGCTGGTTCTCATCTCCTTCGGATCCATTCTACGAGGCCAATTATTCGGACAACTGGACGGGGGAGGTCATGGTAGATGATATTTTGATGGATGATTACGATCTTAAGATCGGGGATACCCTGTATTATGTTGATACGGCCGGTGACGTAAGGTCCTCCCTGGTCATCGTGGGAATCGTGAAAACCTCACTTCTCGGGGGGGGTTTGTCGTCGGAACTTGTCGGTGGAATTGTTCTTTTCAGGTTATCCGAGCTTCAATACCTGACCGACAATCATTACATATCCACACCTCCGGGGGTTTTAAAGGATCTCTCCACTGCCATATATCTGAACCTCGATCATCAGAAAAAGGATGTGGATTCCCAGAGGGAAATAAACCTTATGCTGGAGGAGAAGTTTCCGGGTTTATCGGTATCGTCGGAGGAGATCCGTCTTTACAGGATCGAGGAAGAGGCAATGATCCTCGAACTGTTTTCAATTTCAGTTGGAACGACCACATTCTTCATCGGGCTTCTATTCCTGTCATCGATCATGTTGATTGACGTGGAGGAGAGGAAAGTTGAACTGTCGATAATGAGGGCCATCGGCATATCCAGAAAAACCATATTCATCCAGGTTATGCAGGATTCTTTGATTTTGGCGGGACTAGGATCACTATTGGGAATCGTCCCCGGGATTTTAGGTTCATATTACATTGATATCTATCTCCGGGATTTGTACGGTGTCAATGTCGCATTCTCGCATATCAGCCCCTTGTTGATCATTATACTGCTGCTTTTCCTCGCGGTAAACGTGCTGATCTTTTCCATGATTCCGGCCTACAGCGGGATGAATCAGGATCCCAGGAGGTTCTTCTGAGCTTTTATTGCGGATAAATTAATTCAATATGGTATGAAATAACCCAATCGATCCGTTATTCGAAAATGATGTGGTGGTCTTGATAATAAAACTGAAGGATGTCAGAAAGGAATATGAAGTCGGATCCGAGGTGATACATGCCCTTAGGGGTGTTTCACTGAAGATCGATAACGGAGAGTTCATCTCGGTTATGGGTCCATCGGGATCGGGAAAGACCACTCTTCTCAACATGATCGGTGTTCTGGACAGGCCGACATCCGGCAAGGTGGTCATCGGTGATGACGATACTTCGGTATTGTCAGATCGAACCATGTCCAAAATGCGTTTGAACAACTTCGGATTCGTTTTCCAGCAGTTCTACCTGATACCCACCCTTTCCGCTCTTGAAAATGTATATCTTCCGATGAAGGAGGCCGGAATGTCAAGGAGGGATGCCCGAAAGAGGGCCATGGAGCTTCTGGAGCTTGTTTCAGTGGAGAAGAGATGGAGGCATCTCCCCCATCAGATGTCCGGAGGCGAGCAGCAGAGGATAGCAATTGCCAGAGCTATGGCAAACGATCCGGATACCATACTGGCCGATGAACCCACCGGGGAACTCGATTCCGATAACTCATCAGCCATAATGAACATATTCAAAGATCTCAACAGGAATTTAAAGAAATCCATAATTATCGTTACCCATGATCCCGAGATAGCGAAGAGGGCCAGGAAGACGATAAAGATGAAGGATGGAAGGATTCACTGAAGATCTGCCCGGTGCAAAACCTTCCCTTGTCCCCGATCATCATCTTCTTCATGATTTTCTTTCATATCCGATTTTTCATCATCCCTCGGACCGCGATATGACCTGCTTCTTAGGATAATGAATACGATCACCGACGAGATCAAGACGGTAATGATCAGAGATCCGATCAGGATGAACACCACGATCGTATAATTTTCAGATACCTCCTCTGGATCGGTGATATTGCCATCATCATTGTCCGGTATATCGACCGGATGAGCTGGTAAGACCAGGATCGATATCTGGGTGCTGGTGGATGCTCCGGCTCTGTCGGACACGGTCAATGTTATGTTGTGGTGTCCGGATAAAAGCGAGAGATTGATCTTATTACCCTGGCCCAGGGGTCCGGATACATTTGAGAACCAGGAATAGGAGAGCGAATCACCGTCCTGCAGATCGGGATCATCTCCTATTCCGGTAACAATCTGGATGCCGCCTTCGCGGTATTCTCCGTTCTGAAGAACTATCTCGGCAAGGGAGGGGAGATCGTTTACCGGCTCAACCTTGACCCATAACGTGTGTTCAACCGAGTACTCACCATCACTGCATTTGATCCTGATCTCGGTGTTTCCGTTCCAATTGTGCTTCGGGATCAGTGCGGCCTTCGATCCGTTGATCTCGACCGTCATGTTCCCATCGGAAACCGACTCGAATTCCAGGCGGCTGTCGATATCATCGAACCATTCGTTCAGATCGGGGATCTCATGGACGGTATCCTCGTTCATCTCCATATAGATAGGGGGATCGGAAACCATCGGCGGATCATTTACATTCTCAACTAACAGATCCAAACTGCCTGTATCGGAAGCCCCGTGCTCATCCTCCACTTTAAACTCGATTGAATAACCCCCCACATCATCGTTGGTAGGAGTGCCGAAAAGAATTCCAGTATCGGGATCTAAACTGACGAAATCCTCGGCCTTGATGAGGGACCAGGTGAGTTCATCATTGGTCGGATCAATGTCGGTGGCATTAAGCTGATATGAGAACCTCTCATCCTCATAGCATAAATATATCCCGCTCCTTACCTTCAATTCAGGTGGATCGTTGACGTTTTCCACCCTTACTTTCAGGATCATCTCATCAATATTGTTCACATCACCTCCGTCATCGGCCCAGATACGGATGGAATATGATCCAACATGAGAGTTGGTAGTATCGATTACAACTGATCCTGATGCCTTTATCTTTCCGCTCTTCCCTGGTTTACCGAATTTTATGCAAATCGGAAACTTGGGTAGCATCTATCCAATTAATTCAGCCGAGTACCACTGCT